>DAIBSV010000302.1 GCA_027415455.1 Nitrospirota bacterium
AACCCCTGCCATGACGGGGGCGTAGCGTGTTCCTTTCTGGACGCCAAGAATCTCATGCTCGATGTAAAAGGCCGTCTGTCCCGCGATCCGGGGGCTTCCGATGGAAGGCATGCCCCCGCCGTTCAGCCGATGGCACTCCATGCAGGCGATGCTCCCGGGCGAGCCGTTTCCCTCCTCGGCAATCTTCTTCCCCCAGTTCATAAGATCTCCGGCATGGGCCGTCGAGGACAGAAAGACGACAGACAGACACCCTGACAACACGGATCTTCGAAAGAATGACATCGCGTTCCTCCCTCTTTTTACGAGATCATTTTATCCTCTCGGTAAAATAGATCCAATCAGGAAATCTTTCCTTGGCCATAAGGGGCCCTCGAGGGAGCGACCGGAATGTCCCCGAGGATTTCAACGAAACTCTCCAATGTCAACGATTCCCGGGCCATCCTCTCCCCTGGTGTTCACGGAACTTCGGACAGAGAGATCCGCCTGCATCGGGAGGGCCCTCCCCTTGCCGCCATGATTCGACGTCGTTTTTCCGACCGATCCGGAAATCCCGAATCTTCCTTCGCCTGGGGAACCCCCACGCCCCTGAGATTGCCCTCTCTTTCCCAAAACGGTATATTTGTCGGAAGGACAATCCCTTGTGACCCCTTTTTGGTCCCGGCACATAACACCCAACTCTCCGGAGTCCTTCCTACGTGACCCTTCCTCCTTCCCTGCCCTTCGACACGACCGGCCTTGAACGGGCCCGGGCCGGTGTCCGGGGAAGCTCCTTCTACCGCTCCTTTTCTCTTCTCGACCCGGAAGGACAGCGCGACCTTTTCGATTTCTACGTCTTCTGCCGTCTCGTCGACGACCTGGCCGATGAACCCCGCAGCGACATCGATGTCACGGAGCACCTCGCCGCCTGGGCCTCCGCCTTCGACAGCGATTTTGCCCCCCCGGCCGGATGGGAGAACGAGCCTTTTTTTCAGAGGATCGTCGAGATCTCCCGGCGCCGCGGAATACCGGCCTCTCTCTATGGCGAGATCGTCCGGGGCATGCAGGACGATCTTTCGCTTGTCCGGATCCCCGACATTCCCTCCCTCGAACGCTACTGCTACCGGGCGGCCGGCGCCGTCGGGCGGATCTGCATCCCCATCTTCGGAGGAGACCTCTCCCGCCTCTCACCCTATGCCGACAGGTTGGGAGAAGCCTTCCAGCTGACGAATATTCTCCGGGACCTCCGTCCGGACGCGGAACGCAACCGCATCTATCTGCCGGCCGACCGGATGCGTCATCACGGCGTGACGGAGGAAGACGTCCTTTCAGGTCGGATCCATCCCGGAATGACCGCCCTTCTGGAGGAGATCTGGAGCCGCTCCGAGGAAGACTACCGTCAGGCCGCCGCCCTTCTGTCCGGTCCGGAGGACCGGCAGACCATGATCGCCGCACGCGCCATGGAATCGGTCTACCATGCCATCCACCAGAAGATCCGCCGGTCGGGGTTCGACGTCTACAGAAGGCGAATCGGCCTCGGTCCGGTGGAAAAGGCCCGAACCCTTTTTTCCTTCTGGCGGGAAACCCGGAAGGACCGTCGCCAGATGGCCCGGATGTCAGGGACGGGGTCATGAACGGTCGGCCGCGGATCACCGTAATGGGCGGGGGGCTTGCCGGAATCGCGGCATGCGAGCGTCTATCACGGAACCCCGACCGCTCGTTCGACATCCTCCTTCTCGAGGGACGTCCCCACCTGGGAGGGCGGGTCGGCTCCTACTTCGACCCCGCCATCGGACGGGAGATCGACACCGGCCAGCACCTCTTCCTCTCCGGAGGAATTCGTAGGCGCTCAGGTGGTCGACGTCGTTGTCGTTCTTCGGTATGGCCCGGGAAAGACTCAGGAAGGCCAGACGGGAGGTGAAGGGGAGTCCCTCGTACTGGAGGAGTCCTCCGGCCAGGGCCAGGGGGTTGTCGCTTC
>DAIBSV010000303.1 GCA_027415455.1 Nitrospirota bacterium
TACGTTCGACAAGCTCAAGTTGCTGGCCAAGGCTTGAACCAAAAGGTAAGCGGGTTGGTAGGTCTTCTGTTCTATAAGATCTACGCTGACGACAACTCCCGCCGGTGTACAGACGAGACCCTCCCCCATCGCACGCTCATCAAGCGGAACACGACAACCCCGTATCTTCGCCCATCTCTTCATGGATGGGCAGGCTGACTGCAAGGAAAGCTGAAGGACGTGCGGGCGCAGGAGGCCGGAAGAAGCGAAGGCCCGGCGGTAATCGCCGGGATAGGGGCTTGTGCCCTGCCCCGAAAGGGGGCCCACGTCCGGCTGATGCTCAATCACAAATTCTTTTGGACCCTTTGAAGAGGAAGGTTGACGTAGATGACGGAAACTCCGCCAACGTTGCCCAATCACGCCTTGTCCCACTGGGGTGCCATCGGCTGGCCCCGGGCCAAAAAGGTGGTAAAAGCCCCCTGTGTCAGGAATGTGGACCCTGCGGCAAACTGATTGGAGGTGCAGGAAAGCCCGTTGCAGCTCCCGAATCCCGCCGGCATGCTCGTATTTCCGTAGGGCTCCACATTCGCATAGAGAGAGTTTTTAACCCGGATCGACGGGGTGATCTGATCGTTCAGTCCCAGGTCGAGCGTGAACCGGCCGTACTCCCAGTTTTTGAAGAACGGCGAGTTCGGGGTGTTCCCGGTGTTGGCCGGATTGGAATAGCTGGGTCCCCCATTGTCGGTCGGGCCGTAAGTATTATAGTTGGACTGGGATATCGAGGCCCCGCGGTCATAGGACTTGTAGTTCGCCAGCCCGATGAAGTAGAGCTTCCCGCCCGTGAGGTACTTGGTGAGGTTTCCGTAATACTGGTATTCGGTCAGATTCGTGAACTGCTGGAATCCGTCATTGTGGATGATGGTGAAGTCGTTGTAGCCCCCGACATTCGTGGTCGGGCTGATCCCGGAGTTGTTGACGTAGCTCGTGTAATACAGCCCATAGGAACCGCCTCCGGCGTTGACCGTCTGAAAGGCGTCCTGGGTCGGATCCACCAGCTTGAAGTTGACCGAACATCCCGCCGCGTAGTTGCCGGTCTCCCGGGAGGTGGTGACCCTCCGGTTGACGGTGGCGGACTTGACATCGGAGTTCATGATGCCGAGGTCATAGACCTCGCCGCCGTCGGCCTCAATGTTCATCGGGACCCCCTCCACCGACATCTCGATGCCCGCGTTCCCGTTCGGGTTGGTATTGGCCCCCCCAACAGTGTACCCACGGCAGGACATATAGTTCATGCCCCCGTCAGACCCTGGTTCCCGGAACGGGAGAAAAATTCGATACCCGGGGTATTCTGCATGAGGGTGTAGGTCGCGCCCGTCGTCAGGTTCTGCTGGAACTTCTTCTGGTCGACGATCGAGATGGCGCCGGTCGTATCCCGGATCTTCTTGTCCCCGGTCGCCCGGATGCTGGCCCGGGCCAGACGGTTGATCCGGAGGCGGATCTCCTCGGAGGTCTTGCCGGCCACGGCAATTTCCTGCGAGAAGGGGAGGTAGCCCCTCTTGTTGGCCTGGACCAGATAGCTTCCCGAGGGAATGTTTTGGAGGCTGAAGTGTCCGTTGGCACCGGAGGCCACCTGGTAGACCTCCTTGGTCTTCATGTTCTTGATGGCCAAGTTGGCGGCGAGCGGCACCTTGCGGTCCCCGTGGCCCTCAAAGATCGATCCGGTGATTTCCGAGGCTCCCTGGGACAGAGAATTGACGGCAAAGTCCATCTCGCCTATCGTCCCGGCCTTCAGGATCCCTTCCTTCTGCTGGACGGAAAACGTTCCCCCCCCGACCCGGACCTTGTAGTAGTTAGTTTCACTAAAATACAAACATAATCTCCTGGATCTGATATGATGGGAGGGTCAACTCTCCACCATTCATCCAGGAGGTCTTCATGTCCCGATCCACACAGAGAGCGCCTTTGAG
>DAIBSV010000304.1 GCA_027415455.1 Nitrospirota bacterium
GGTCATGATGGTGGCGTAGGTGCTGGGGCGGCCGATTCCTTTTTCCTCGAGCTCCCGGATGAGCGAGGCCTCGTTGTAGCGGGGAGGAGGCTCGGTGAAATGCTGCTGGGATTCGGGAGGGGCGGCACCCTCCACGGCCTCCCCTTCGTGAAGAAGGGGGAGTTCGTTCTCTTCCTCGCCTTTTTCCTCCCCTTCCTCTTCGGAAAGGGCGTCCGATTTCTTCCGGGCCCGGACCTCTTCCCCGCGCAGGACCAGGAAGCCCGGGTCGAGCATGCGCCGCCCGGTCGCCCGAAAGGTATCCCCTTTGTCCCCTTCGACGATGACGGTCGTAAGGAGATACCGCGCCGGAACCATCTGGCTTTCGAGAAAGGTCTGCCAGATCAGCCGGTAAACCCGAAGGAGATCCCGGTCGAGAATTCCCTCGAGGGAGTCGGGCGTCCGGCTGACGTCGGTGGGACGGATCGCCTCGTGGGCGTCCTGGATCCCTTTCTTGTTCCGGTAGGCGGGGCTCCGTGGAGGAAGAGCCTGGGGGTAGGCACTGGCGATGAATTTACGAGCCATCTCCTGGGCCTCGGGAGCAAGGCGGACGGAGTCGGTCCTCATGTAGGTGATGAGTCCCGTCTGGCCCTGTACGGGAAGTTCGACGCCTTCGTAACGCTTCTGGGCCAGCTGCATGGTCTTCTTGGCGGAAAAGCGAAAGCGCCGGGCTCCTTCCTGCTGGAGGCGGCTGGTCGTGAGCGGAGGAGAGGGCTGACGTCGTTTTTCATCGGCAGAGAGGCTGTCGATCCGGAAGCCTTCCGAGCCGATCCGCTCCACCGTCTTGCGGGCTTCCTCGGCATTCGAGATCTGCACCTTACGGCCCGCGATCCGGTCGAGACGGGCGGTGAAGACGCTGTCGGAGCGGCCCGGGTCGGACGGACGCATCGAAAGGGTGATGGTCCAGTATTCTTCCGGAACAAAAGCCCTGATCTCGTTTTCCCGGTCGCAGACCAGACGGACGGCCACCGACTGGACCCGGCCGGCGGAGAGTCCCCTCCGGACCCGTTCCCAGAGTAAGGGGGAGAGGGAGTATCCGACGATTCGGTCGAGGGCCCGGCGGGCCTTCTGGGCGTCGACCTTGTGAAGGTCGATCTCACCGGGTTCGGCCAGGGCCGCCTCGATGCCCCGGGGTGTCAGCTCGTGGACCAGCACCCGGCGAATCGGCTTCTTGAGCCCGGTCAGCTCGCTCGCGATATGATAGGCGATTGCCTCCCCTTCCCGGTCCGGATCGGAGGCGAGAAAGATCTCCCGGGCCCCGCGAGCGGCCTGGCGGATTTCATCGAGAACCTTCTTCTTTCCTTCCGAGACCACAAACTGGAGTTCGTAGCCATTGTCGACGTCCACTCCGATCTTGGACGGGGGAAGATCCTTCAGATGGCCGACGCTGGCCTTGACCTTGTATCCGCTTCCCAGAATCCGGGTCAGGGTCCTGGCCTTCGTGGGCGACTCGACGATGATGAGGGTTCCCTTCGGGGCGGTCGCAGCTTTCTTCTCCACGATCGTCTCTTCCGGTGCAGCCGTCCGGGAGGAATCCGATGATTTTTTCCGGGGAGTCCGACTCTTCGGAGCCGCGGGAACGGCGGAAGCCGCTTTCTTGCGAACACTCACTTTTCAGATGCCTTTCTTGAAGGTTGTCATGCCATGTCCCCTCGGGACAAAATCGCGGAGAGAACCTCCTCCGCACCCGACACTCTCCGGGCTCCTTCGCCCGCAAGAAGCGCCGGTCCTTCCCCTTCCCACCCCCTGGACTCACGGTCGAAGACCAGAAGCTCACGCCCCTCTTCGAGGGCGATCCGCGCCGTCACATAGGTCCCGGAGCGCCGGCGATGGGGGCCGACCACAACAGCCACCGACAGGCCGACAATCAGCCGGTTCCGGTAGGGGAGGAAAAA
>DAIBSV010000305.1 GCA_027415455.1 Nitrospirota bacterium
TGGGGCTGGCCCTGGCCCGGGAGCTCAAGCGCCTTGAGCCCGATGCCTCCCTCTGCGTCATCGAAAAAGAGCCGGTCCCGGCCTGGCACGCCAGCGGACGGAATTCCGGGGTCCTTCACGCCGGCTTCTATTACACCAGCGATTCCTTAAAGGCCCACCTCACCCGGGAGGGAAACAGCCTCTGGAGAACGTATTGCCGGGAAAAAGGCCTTCCCATGAATCCCTGCGGCAAGGTGGTCGTGGCAAGAAACGAAGGGGAGGTGGAGGGAATCCGGGAGCTCAAGCGGCGGGGCGACAAGAACGGCGTCGATGTGACCGTCATCGACGAAAAAGAGCTAGGCGAGATCGACCCCAATGCCAAAACCACCGGCCTCGCCCTCTGGTCTCCCACGACGACCACCGTCGATCCCGGGGCCGTCGCCCGGGCCCTCGAGAAAGATCTGGCCTCGGACGGCGTCCGGTTTTTTTATGGCCTCCCCTACCAGAAAAATCTGGGAGACGGGAAGGTTCTGGCGGGCGGGACCGTCTTCTCCTATGGCACATTCGTAAACGCCGCCGGTCTTCATGCCGACCGCATCGCCCGGGACTTTGGCTTTGCCCAGGACCTCACCATCCTGCCCTTCAAAGGGGTCTACCTCGAATACGCTGGAGAAGGTGCGAACGACAGGCCCGTGCGGACCAACATCTATCCCGTCCCCAATCTCGCCCAGCCCTTTCTGGGGGTCCATTTCACGATCAAGGTCGACGGGACCGTCAAGATCGGGCCGACGGCCATTCCGGCCTTCTGGCGGGAGAACTACCGGGGACTGAGCCGATTCAACTGGCAGGATCTTAAAGAAATCCTGGGATGGGAAGCCTCCCTCTTCCTCAAAAACGACTTCGGATTCCGGGACCTGGCCCTCTCGGAAATCAAAAAATACTCCCGGGTCACTATGGCCAACCAGGCCCGGGATCTCGTCAAAACCCTCGACCCTTCCCGCTTCACCCGGTGGGGAAAACCCGGGATCCGGGCCCAGCTTCTCGACACCCGGACGCGGAAACTGGTCTCGGACTTCCATGTGGAGGGGGATCAGAACTCGCTCCATATCTTAAACGCCGTCTCTCCCGCCTTTACCGCAAGCCTCCCCTTTGCCAGGTGGACAATCGAGCGGTTCCGGAGCCGGTCGGGATGGGGAGCAGAAACGACCCCGGCCTGATCCTCCGTCTCCAAAAGAGCCATCGCTGGCTAAAAAAAGTCCCGGATCCGGCCCCTGGCCAAATAAGGTGTGAGGGGATGAGTGCCCTGGAATAAATCTTGTCGGCCTTGCGAATCAAAGGATAAGTCTTTTACCGGTCTCCGGGTTGGGAAATTGGCCCGATCCTTTTGCCCAGAAATCCCTCTTTAACCCCCTATGAGGCGTGCCGCAGGTCTCACGCTCATCTCAGCAGGCCCCTCTCTTCTGGAAGACCACCCCCAGCGTCCTGACAAGAATCACGAGGTCGAGCCACAATGACCAGTTCCGGATGTACCAGAGATCGAGCCGGACCCGGACGCCGTAGTCCCGCTCGCTTCGCCCCGAGACCTGCCAGAGACCGGTGATCCCGGGCTTGACCAGACAATAGGACTCGGCGTTCTCCCGGTAGCGGCATTCGAGCTCAACCCCTGTCACCGGACGGGGTCCGACGAAGCTCATCTCTCCTCTCAAGACATTGACGATCTGGGGAAGCTCATCCAGGCTCGTCCTTCGCAAAAACTTTCCGATTCCCGTAATCCTCGGATCATGAACGAGCTTGTGCTTCTCCTCAAATTCGCGCTTCAAAAGCGGATCCTTTTGCAGCATTTTTTCCAGGGCCTCCTCCGCCCCCTCAACCATCGTCCGGAACTTGATGATCCGGAAGGGCCGCCTGTCTCTCCCGACCCGCCACTGGGTATAGAAGACAGGACCCG
>DAIBSV010000306.1 GCA_027415455.1 Nitrospirota bacterium
GGGTCGTCTCCGAGAAATAGGGTCCGAAGGACGAGAGGTAGTTGCCTTCCGGCCCCAGGTGGTTGAAGACGACGTCGAGAAAGACCGACAAGCCTCGCCGGTGCGCCTCCCGAACGAGGCGGAAAAGGCCGTCCGGGCCCCCGTAGGACCATTGGACGGCATAGGGGAAGACTCCGTCATACCCCCAGTTCCGGACGCCGGGGAACTGGGCCACCGGCATGAGTTCGATGGCGGTCACGCCGGTCCGTGCGAGGTGGTCGAGAGAGGGGAGGATCCCCTCGAATGAGGAGGAGGGCGAAAAGGTTCCGACGTGAAGCTCGTAAAAGAGGAGATCCGCAAGGGAGTGGCCGGGAAAGGGGTGCGGGGGAGCCTCCGGGGGCCCCCAGACGGTCGAGGGTCCATGGACGCCCTCCCGCTGGAGACGGGAGGCCGGATCGGGACGGAGGATCTCCCCGTCGATCAGGTAGCGGTAGGTGGTCCCGGGGAGGGCTCCCTCGAGGAAGGTTCGGAAATAGCCGTTTTCCTCCCGCTCCAGACGATGGCGGGAGGGTGTCCCCGGCCCTTCCACGATGAGATCGAGGGTCCGGACCCGGGGGGCCCAGACCCGGAAGAGCGTCCCGGAAACATCCGGAACGGCCCCCAGGGGGCCAAGGTCGCGGGGGCCGGCCTGGCTTCCCGGTGGGCGTGAAAAATCCTTCTCGCGATCGGTCGTTTCCTCGCGCTCCATTCCGTCTCCTTTTTCAGCGAATCTTACCCGATTGGTCCGGGTCCTTCAACAGGATCCATTGGACGCGGGCAGTAGGAGGCCGTTAGAATGGAGGTCACGAATTTCTGAAAGGCCCACGACAACGTCAATTGGATATTTTCTGGAAAGAGAGGACATTCATGGCCAATCGCCTGGGACGGGAAACCAGTCCCTATCTTCGTCAGCACGCCGACAATCCGGTGGACTGGTATCCCTGGGGAGAGGAGGCCTGGAAGGCGGCGGGAGAGACCGGCAAGCCGGTCCTTCTCTCCATCGGGTACGCGGCCTGCCACTGGTGCCATGTCATGGCCCACGAGTCCTTCGAGGATCCCGAAACGGCCCGCCTGATGAACGACCTGTTCGTCAACATCAAGGTGGACCGGGAGGAGCGCCCCGACCTTGACCATATCTACCAGACCGCCCACCAGCTTCTGGCCCGGCGCGGGGGAGGATGGCCCCTCACCATCTTCTTGACCGGCCGCTCGAGGATCCTTCCGGCCTCGAGGAGCCCCCGCAGGTAGAGGGCGTTCCAGGAGGTCAGGATCTTTTCGTCGCGGCCGGGGCGTACGCGGCCTTCCCGGATCTCGAAAAGACGCTTGCGGGCCGATTCCAGAAGGCGACGGACCTCCTCCGGATTCCTCCCTTCCTCCTGGGCATACTCCTCGGGGGTCCGGACGAGGACGGGATTCCAGTACTGGTGCTCGAAATTGGGGGGAAGGCCGAATCCGAAGCAGGCGTCGGCGACCCGCCTCTCCTCCTCCGACAGAACCGCCTCTATTTCCTCACGGCTCCATCGTGCAAACTTCCCTTCTTCTCCTTCGGCGTCGGCATCGAGGGAGGCATACCAGAGGCTTTCAGGGGCCCTCATCTCCCGATCGGCCCAGGCAACCGTCTCCTCCGCCACCCTCCGGAAGAAGGGATCTTTCGACAGGTCGTAGGCCCGGGCGTAGAGCCCGAGAAGGGGGCCGTTGTCGTAAAGCATTTTTTCGAAATGGGGGATTTCCCAACGATCATCGACGCTGTACCGTGCGAACCCTCCTCCGATCTGGTCGTAGATCCCCCCGCGCCCCATCTTGCGAAGGGTGAAGAGGGCCATTTCCCGGTCCCCGGCTTCGGGGGAGTCGAGCAGAAAGGCCAGACCCTGGGCGTGGGGGAACTTCGGAGCCCCCCCGAAC
>DAIBSV010000307.1 GCA_027415455.1 Nitrospirota bacterium
TGGGCCACGATCCAGTGGGTCCCGTGGATGTACCAGTTGATCGCCCGGGTCTGCTGGAATCCGCCCTGGAAGAAGAGAGGGATGCCCATCAGGGCGCCGGTGATCTGCCATCGGAGGGCTGGCACCTCGACAAAGAGGCGCCACTTGCCCTGCATGGTGAGAAGGGCGTTGGCGATGAAGGCGATTCCCGGGACGATGATCAGGACGCCCGAAACCGACGAAAAGGACTTGAGCCACTCGGGGATGGGAGCGCTCATCATGTGGTGCGCGCCGGGGGTGGAGTAGAAGGCGAAGAGCCCCCAGAAGGTGAGATGCGCCAGCTTGTGGCTGTAGAGCGGATTGCCCGAAAGCTTGGGGATCAGGTACATGGCAATGGCGATGGAGACCGGAGTGATCCAGATCCCGAGCTGGTTGTGGGCGTTCCACCAGGTCAAAAGCGCCTCGTTGAGGCCCGTCACATGGAACACCTCCACGGATTGAGACATAGAGTAGGTGGTTGTGATATAGAGAAGCGCGGCCATCATGATCCAGGTGGTGGGATAGAGACCCTTCACCGTCCGCGTGAGCACGGTCATCCAGACATTCACCCCCAGGGGAACGAGGATGAAGGCGATGATGTAGATGTCCACCGGCCAGGGATAGTCGGAATACTCGCGACCCGAGCTCATGCCGAGGTCGAGTGCGACATCGCCGACCATGATCCCCAGGTTCCAGAGCCAGATGTTCATGACGCCGAGCCGCTCGCTCCAGAGCCTCGTTCCGCAGAGAACGGGGGTCATGTAGTACATGGCGGCCGCGAAGGCCATCGAGATCCAGGCGTAGATCACCGTCAGGACGTGGACCGGCCGGATGTGCCCGAAGTTCAGGTAGGGCGTTCCCGAGAGAACGTCGGGGTAGGACAGTTTGAGCGATGTGACGAATCCCAGGGTCGTCCCCATCGCCAGCCAGAAGACGGAGGAGATGATCGCCGTCTTCGCAGCCGTTCCGTTCGGGATTTCTTTTGCAGAAGCCATCACGTTGTCTCCTTAAGTGTTTGTATCCGAAGACCCGAGAGGTCGTTTTTGCGTCAGAATCGACGGAGAGAAGACGCTCTCATCTTCGACGGGACCCGGATGTTTGCGGCCGGAAAAGAGGAGCGGACGGAGAGGGAAATCATAGGGGGTATGGCTTCCGGTCCAGCCGTATCGCTCCTCCACCCAGCCTCAAACTCTGTCTATGAAAAGAAAATGTCTCAGGAATTTCGGAATTGATTCGAAGGACCTCCTTTCAGTTGTAGGTGGACGGGACGTGACATGGTTCCATGCAGAAAGGTCTCTGCAAATAACTATAAAAATTTCAATATTTTATTAGCGACGGCTTATTGTTTCAGTAATGAAACATCAAGCATTGTATACCTGATTTGTGTTTTGTCAAGAAAACTGGTTTATGATTTTTTATCTTTATTTTTTTAATTATAATAATGAGTTAAATAAAAATGTTCTTTTTTAGACTGACAAATCGAAATGTTTCACTTTCTTGAAACATCGACATATTTTTGATCAGGGAAAAGAAAGTCCTGAAATGGAGGAGATGATGCTTGCGGGATCAACGGGGGAAAAGGAAAACGGGCAGAAGTGACGACGGGACGTCTGAATTCGGGAATTGATTTTTCTCATTCCCACCCGTCCAGTATCGGGAATGCGTATGCGCGTGCAGAAGGATGCGGATCCGAACCGGGATTCGGGATGATCTCTCCCGAAATCAAAAAGGGGGGACTTTTGCCCCCCCTTCGGAAAAAAGCTTTTTTTGCTGATACCGTCAGGCCTTGACCTCCTGGGGAACAGCCTTGGAGGCGGGAGCCGTTGCGGTCCGGTAGAGATTGTAGAGGAAGATCCACTGCCCCGTGATGATCATGAAGCCGCCCCAGGAGCGGGC
>DAIBSV010000308.1 GCA_027415455.1 Nitrospirota bacterium
CTGCAAGGCAATAAAAGGCAAAACGCCAGATCTGTTGCCTTTTTCGTGATAATTTATTCTTGGAAGTTTAGTTTAGATCTGTTTTTGTGTGCTCTCCGTGGCGATATTTCCGCATGCGACCAATATACACGTTTCTTCCCTTCGCCTGAAGGCGAGGGATTTTGTATCCCCGAAGGGGACATTAACGCCTCCACATCTGAAAGAAACTTCTCCCGGGCCGGCCGGTCTTCCTTTAACCTCTCTCCCATTTGACGGAAGGCCCGCGCCAAATCGTCTGGCCACCGTCAACCCTCCGAGTTATGGCATAAGAAAACTATACGCCATTTTTAGACAAAACGACATTTTGGCGTATAATTTCGTGATCGGAAACCGAGGGGGAATAAGGAGGAGTCGGCTGAAGAGGCCGAAGGAGTTTTTTGGGGGGCTTCCGGCGCGGGGTCAAGGGGACTCTCTTAGGCGGGAAAAACATTGGAAAGGGGAATCGACAGCCCCGGCAGAAGGGGCGTCTCGAGCCGGTCCCCGAGACCAAACTCCAGTGCTGGTGCATAGCGTCCTCCGGACAGCCGGAAGACCTGGACCGAGTTCCTTTCCGGATCGACGATCCAGTATTCGGGAACGCCGACCCGCTCGTAGAGGGCATGTTTCACCCGGCGATCGATCGTAGCCGTTGTTGGGGAGAGAATCTCGACGAGCAGGTCCGGGACCCCCTGGAGGTTCTTTTCAGTGATGAGGGATAGATGCTCCGCCGCAACGAAGACCAGGTCTGGAACGACGACCTGCGGCGGCTCCTGGGAAAAGACCACGTCTACGGGGGCGGCAAATATTTCTCCAAGGGGATTGGTGCGAAGAAACCGTTCGATCTCGAACAGGAGGTTTTTTGAAATTTTCTGATGCCTGGTAACGGGGGACGGGGTCATGCAGAGCTCTCCATCGATGATCTCGTAGCGGACGGGGCCTCCTTCGGGGAGCGCCATGAACTCCTCGTACGTCCATTCCTTGAGACGGGCCATTTTCATCGGAACCTCCTTCTCCCCAAAACAATTTTACTCTCATCGTACCCAATTTTTCTTGTTTTTTAAATCTATTAAAAAGATTGCCTCCTCCCTTTCTTCCCCCCCCCATCACACCACCCCCGCCTTCCTCGCCTGGAGCATCACAAGATCCTGGATCTTCCGGTCGTCGTCCTTCGAGACCTTCACCCGCTCGTCGGAAAGCCGGGCCAGAAGACCGAAGAAGGTTAACTCGGACCCGTCCTTCGCCCGGTAGTGCTTTTCTGCCCTGGCGATGCGCTCCCGGATCGCCTCCATGCGGTCCTTGTCGCGGATCCATTGCTCGGGGATCCAGACTCCTTCCCCCGGGAATGCTCCCGTCTCAAGGAATTCCCGGATCGCCGCGTCCTGGTCGTCGGTCGTGAAGTAGAGCCGGTCTTTCAAGCCCCGCGCTCGCTTTCTCTGTCGGTAAGCCTTCTGCCGTTCCGCCTGTGTCGTCATGTTCCCCCCTTTCATGTCACTAGTTAAGAGTCGTGCAACAGCCTCTTGAATGCATTTTTTCCAATAGTTGCCATGCTCTCTTGAAATTCTTCATGAGAAGGAAACTCTGAGATATTGAGCAAAAAAGTCTTTTTTTTGTCACCGGATTTCTCCTTTTTAATCATAACGCTCCTTATCACTACAGCGGCTAAAAATATAGTAGACAAACATTTCTGAACCTGCTATCCTGCCTCCCGGGACGCACTCACATTCCGGTGAACAGGACAGGAGGAAGGTTCAAAATGAGCGAAACACCCGCGACTCCCGCCCCCGCCTTGACGGGAGAGCTGAAGGATTTCGGTCCCCTGACGGTCCGGCCGGTCCGGGACGACGAGGAAGACAGCCTCTGGAAGCGTTTCGTCCGCGCGTTCC
>DAIBSV010000309.1 GCA_027415455.1 Nitrospirota bacterium
TGGGAGTTCAGGGCTCGGGAGAGATCCTTCCAAGACCACTGCGTTCCATGGGTTGTCTGAAGGTATTGAATGCAGGATTTGACGATCTGACGGGGAGCCTCGCTCCAAAATTTATCTTTTGATTCGGGAATCAGCCTCTCCGCAAAGGTTGCCGCGTCGCTGGCATTCTCGATATCCTTGCCCACGTCCCACGCCCATGTCCGGGCGTCCCAGGGAGCCAATAGAATCAATTCCGAATCGGCAACGGGAAGCCTGGCGGTCATGTCGCTTTTGGTATCGTAAAGAATAAGCCGGTCTTCTGGCCCTGAGCGCATTCTGTGGAGAATCGACTGCAGTATGTTCCATATGACTTGGGTCTTGCCGGATCCAATGGCTCCGAGAACGAAGAAATGACGGGTTTCCCGATCACGCGATATGGGAACGTCCGGGTGAATTAAAATTCCCTCTCCCGACTTGGCAATCTCTTGTCGAAGCTCCCGGTTCGCTTCAACGGCACAGTTAAAAACCCTCTTCCCAGACACATGAACCTTTTTGAGCCGTCCCCGAGAGGCCCACAAGAAGGCGAGAATTCCTGCAAGGAGCCCGCTCCCCAAAGAGAAAGCCAGAATTCCTTCAAACGCTCGAAGGAGACCATGGTGGCTAAGCCAAAGGCGTACGCTGGTCCAGGCATAACCCTTAAAAGGCCCTCTGTGAAAAAAATGGAAGATCCAAAGAAGGGAAATCTCCCCCGCCAAATTGTTCCCCTTTGCGTCCGTGGCAAGAAGGGGCCAAGGGGCCAGGCCAGGAATATGCCAGAGTCCGTACCACAGTGCGCCTGAAACAACCACCAAAACCACGACGAAAACCAAGAGCCCCCGGCTCAAGTTTCTTCTTTCTCTTTCTTGAGGAGATTTGACCGAATGTCGACGTTTCAGCCGCTTCGCTCGTTTTGGTGCAGGAGGAAGAAATGCCTGGGGTGGTTGAGACTCAGGAACCGGTCCGGACTCTCCTGTCGACGCTTCAGGAGATTTGGCATTCAGATCGACCATGTGGTCAGCCATTGATTGCCTCCCTTCGATTTCCTGGTCCCCTCTCCGTCTTATATCGCCCCAAATTCATTCTTTCCCGCCGTCCTCGGGCCAGGGCTGCTCCCCGAGCAGACTTCCCTAACCGTTCCGCCCGGTCGACGGTCCGAATCTTTTCCGAGTGCTCCAGAGAAAAAGACTCGGAAAAGATTCCGCCTTTCAATCGCAAGGGCGGATTTCCCTCCTTTCTAATCGAGAGATATTCCGAAGAAAGCCGTCCGATTTCGTATCCTTGGCGCTTGAGCTCCTCGATTACCCCGTCCCGGTCGGAGATCTCCCTGGCCTTGATTTTCGAGACAAGGTGGGCCGTAAGACGTTCTTTCTCCCGCCGCCGGGACACGCCTTCTTTCTCTCCTGGGGACCGAACCCGGGCACGATCCGGATCCTCCGGATCCGCCCAGCCATTCTTGAGATTCGTCATGTTCTTCCAGTCCCGGAAGTCCTTCTTCCACCCTGGCGGAAAGGCATTGAATTGCTTTCCAGTGGCAAGGTCAACCTTGGGAATGACAAAATGGAGCTCGACCCGTCCGTCCGTATTGGTATGGCGGACCCAGAACGAGAGCACCCGGTCCCGGGACAGTCCCGCAAAGGCCAAATCTTCAAACTCCCGGATCACCTGCTCCTGCTGGGCCGGTGTCGGTCGGTCTTCGGTCGCAAAGCTCAGCACTCCGGAGGTGTACTTGTGCCGGAACTCCAGACTGTCGATCACATGGCGGGTCCGCTCGGAATCCCCGAACAAAATCTCCGGAGCATGGGGGCGGGGGTTACCGTCGGAATCCTTGTCCGAGAGAAGATAATCCACCGGCCCGGACCCTCGCCCGGTTCCCCGACGAAAAA
>DAIBSV010000030.1 GCA_027415455.1 Nitrospirota bacterium
ACGTAGGGGATCTCGTAGACCTTGGCCGCCGCCTGGATGAGGCCGGCCGCCGTGAGCGAGGTCCAGAAGATGATGAACCCGATGGTCATGAGCCAGTAGTGATAGAGCTCGAGGGTCGGGTTGAATTTCCGCTTCAGGAGCCGTTCCAGGCCGTAGTACATGGCGCCGATCTCGATGAAAGAGGAAAAACCGAGTAGGGCCAGATGGGCGTGGGCCACGATCCAGTGGGTTCCGTGGACGTACCAGTTGATCGCCCGGGTTTGCTGGAATCCCCCCTGGAAGAGCAAGGGGATGCCCATCAGGGTTCCGGTGATCGCCCAGCGAAGGGCCGGCACTTCGACGAAGAGTTTCCACTTGCCCTGCATGGTGAGGAGGGCGTTGGCGATGAAGGCCATTCCGGGAACCAGGATCAGCACGCCGGAGACCGAGGCGAAAGACTTGAGCCACTCGGGAACGGGAGCTCCCATCATGTGGTGCGCCCCGGGGGTGGAGTAGAAGGCGAAGAGCCCCCAGAAGGTCAGATGGGCCAGCTTGTGGCTATAAAGGGGATTGCCTGTAAGCTTTGGAATGATATACATGGCAATGGACATCGATACCGGCGTCACCCAGATCCCGAGCTGGTTATGGGCGTTCCACCACGTCACGAGGGCCTCGTTGAGGCCCGTGATGTGGAAGATCTCCACGCATTGACTTAAGGAATAGACGGTCGCGAGGTAAAGCAGCGAGGCCATCATGATCCAGGTGGTCGGATAGATGCCCTTCACCGTCCGGGTGAGGACCGTCATCCAGACATTGACGGCCAGGGGAACAAGGACAAAGAGGATCACATAGACGTCCACCGGCCAGATGAAATCGGAATATTCGCGGCCGGAGGTCATTCCCAGATCAATGGAGATATCGGCGACAGTAATGCCGAGGTTCCAGAGCCAGATGTTCATGACCCCGAGCCGTTCGCTCCAGAGCTTCGTTCCGCAGAGAACGGGGGTCATGTAGTACATGGCGGCCCCGAAGGCCATTGAAATCCACGCATAGATCACGGTCATCACATGGACGGGCCGGATGTGCCCGAAATTAAGATACGGGGTCCCGTTCAACACGTCCGGATACGCCAGCTTGAGCGATGTGACGAATCCGAGCGTGGTTCCCATCGCGAGCCAGAACACCGACGAGATGATGGCCGTTTTTGCCGCGGTTCCGCTTGGAATCTCTTTCCCTTTCCCTGGTGCCATCACATTCCTCCCTTTACCAAGCAGTTTTCCTTTCTGGTGCATTTCAATTGTCGTTAGCCGAACCTCTTCCCGGCATCCGCTTCCCAATCCCAATGCCAGAGTTTGGCCAGGCCTCCGCGCCTTCACATATCGCAATCCGTGTGCCATCATCTTTTCATTGGTGTTTATCTTTAAATTTCAATGTTTTGTATGCCACGAGCGATGAGATTGGCCTCCTTATGATGCGTTGGGGTTCCCAATAAATTGGAAACGGGTTGTTTCGGGACGACAACCGGAGGCTGGCCCCCTTCATTCCGTCCCATTGAGGGTCCCAGTCGGAAGATGTCCTCGAATGGGGGCGATCCTGGAATCGGACGCAGGCCGACCTCCTGTTTCCTGACGATGCGGAAGGGTGTTGATTCTCCGGAACGAGCGGGAACACCTTTCCGGAACTGGGTGTTGAAAGTAAAGAGGAAGATTGTGTGTTCCTGAAGGGATTAAGAGGAAAAGGGGAGAGGATTGGATTTTATCCTTGGGATTTGGTAGGTATATGGACGAACAGGACTTCGGAGGGATTTCTCCGGCAAGATGAGCCGCTTCCCCCTGCGTTCGCCGCCGAACCTCGTTCGGGGCGGATACCGGCTCCTCACTCACCTTGGTCTTGAGGGTTTTGATTTGCCTTGCTATTTGCGGGCCTCACAAAGGGGAGAACATTGCCTTTACAGCGGAATTCCCAGAACAACCTCTACCGTATCTTGTCCCACCGCATTGCCGAACAGACCAATTCTTCCTTTCTGCTGATCGGAAACGACTATCGAATCCAGTGGATTTCGCGCCCCGTCAGGAAGTCTCTGTTTGAGGGTGAAGGAACTGTCGTGGGAAAGCTCTGTGCCCATGTCCTCAAAGACCGGGTGTGTTCGGCCCGTTGCCTCAATGCCGGGGAGATGATTTCTCCCGCAGAAAATGGAAGTCCCTTCGGATCACTCTGCCTTGAGGAACGACTGGATTCCTGCCAGGTCCGGAATACCATTCTGCGTGATTCGAAAGGAACCACTGTCGGACTTCTCAAGATGGTCGTTCCCCGGGAAACCGGAATTCTTGAAGAATCCGCCGATAACGATACGGATCTTGAGGCCAGTCTTTTCGAGGCGGGCGGGGCATGCGAGACCTCCTTTCCCTCCACCCTTTCGCGGATTGCCCGGACCACGATTCCCGTTCTGCTTGTCGGAGAGACTGGGACAGGGAAAGAGGTTCTGGCACACAGGATCCACCACTTGAGTCCACGAAAGGATCGGCCCTTCGTTGTTCTGGATCTTTCTGTTGTTCCAGAAACCCTCGTCGACGACTCCCTTTTTGGTCATGCCCGTGGATCTTTCACAGGGGCAACCGCCGACTATACCGGAAAGCTCCTTCAGGCCGACAAGGGGACCCTTTTCCTCGACGAACTCGAGAACATCCCCCTCCCGGTCCAGGCAAAGCTTCTTCGGTTTCTCGAGACGGGAATCATCGAGCATATCGGCAAAAATCAGAGAACGTTGGTCGATGTCCGAATCCTGGCCGCCACCAATGTGGACCCGGTCAGGCTTCTCAAGGAAGGACGGCTTCGGGAGGATCTTTATTACAGACTTCGTGGAATGACTGTGGACATTCCGCCCCTCAGGGCCAGAAAAGAGGAGATCCCCCTTTTGATAAGGTCCTTTAGAATGGCATGGGGAGAGAAGTATGGCGGACCGGTTCCCGAATTCGAGGATTCGGCCATCGACCGTTTCGCAAGCTATCCTTATCCGGGTAACATTCGCGAACTCAAGCATCTCGTTGATCTCTGCCTGGCCCTTTCTTCGGACCCGACAATCACGGAATCCAATCTCCCGGAACCTGTCCTGAAAATTCTTTCTCAGAGTTCTTCTATTCCGGACGAAGGTGAAAAAACCGCTTTGCCGGAACCGGAGTTCGAACCCATGAGGGCGACCCTCTCCTCAGTCGAGAGGAAGATGATCCAAAAAGCCCTTGCCGACAATCAGGGCCGCATTACCGAGACTGCAAAGACCCTCTCGATGAGCCGGATCACGTTATGGCGGAAAATGCAAAAGTATGGTCTGGACAAGCGGCATCCCTTTGCGCAATGACCTCTCGGATCTGGATGATGGCCGGCCCTGAACGACTCAAGTGTTTTCCATTTTTGAGGCTTGGCCGGCCAAATGCCAGGATGTCTCCGTTCAGCCGGTCTTCCCAACAAGGGGGGTCATTCCGGTTGGGAGGGAATGGACTCAAAATGATGCAGGAGTAAATTCGGGGAGCAGTGTGGAAGGGAACCCCGGAGAAAAAGCGACAAAGCGAGTTCCATGAAAAAACGGACAATACTGGCTTGAAGCTGGTGGAAAGGTGTGGTGCGAGAGGGGGGACTTGAACCCCCACGGGTTTCCCCGCCAGATCCTAAGTCTGGTGCGTCTGCCATTTCGCCACTCTCGCTCGAAGATTCTTCATTCTAGGAGGTTTCTCTCCCTTTGACAATTGCCGCAACAAACGGGTATCGGCTTTTTCTCCGTTTTTTTGCTTTGGGAAATCTCCTTTTTTCCGGCATTCTTTTCGCCCTGACCCGCCCCTCCCTTTCGACACCGCTCTTCGAGTTTCCTTTGCTTGCCGTTCTTCATAGCCTGGTTGTGGGGACCCTTATTCCGCTTCTTCTCGTCAGGTTCGGACGGGACTCCTCCCTCTTTCGCATGTCGGCCCTTTTTGTTGCAACCGGCGATCTGGTTCTGATTGCGGGATTTCTCCTTCACCCTCGCTCCGCTCTTCCGGAGGAGGGTGGTCTGATGGTGACGGCAGGCATCCTGATGGCCGGGGTCATGCTAGTGTCCGGATCGTGGAGATTCCTCTATTGGATCTTTCTCAGCGCTGCGGCCGTCATGGGGATCCTCCTTGGGGGTGTTCTCGCCCGACCGACCGTCGATCCGATTCCTTTTTCGATGATTGCCGCCCATGGAGTCCTGGGCGCCGGGCTCGGACTGTTTCCACTCTTCTGGCTTCGAATGCAGGAAACATTCGCCCGAAAGATTCCGGTTCTTTTTTTCTCAGGGGGAATTTTCCTGCTTCTCGCCCTCGTTCTCCAAAACACGCTCGTCTCGGGATCAATGGCGATTTTCGTCGGGGGAGCCCTCCTTCTGGCCGGGGCGGGAATCGAAAGGGAAGGACAGCTCCTGGGTCTGTTTTGTCTCTCCGCGGTTGGGGTTCTCCGATTTTCAGACGTTCTTCTTCCGGGGGAAGTTCTTTCCCTTCTGGGAGTCCTTCTTCTGGGAGGGTGCTTCTGGGGGTATTTCAGGCAGAGAAACTGAGGTCAGGAGGTTTCCGGAGGAGACGGTGTCGCCGCCGCAACAGGAGTTCCCTCGAGGAGTTCGAGGCGGTTGTCCTGGATTCCGACCTTGAGCGCGCTGGAGGAGGTCAGAGAGGGTACCTGGATCTCGAGGTTCTTCAGGACGGGCAGAAGCATGGACTGAATCTTCCGTGTCAGTTCGGAGGCGGTGATCGTGGAAGGATCGACCTGATAGGTGATGAAAGAGGGCGTTTCAGGGTCGACCTCGATCGTCCCCTTGAAAGGGTGTTTTTCGAGAAAACGGGACAGCGTGTCGTAGATCGTCCGGCGGGCCATATCCGTGATGTCCGAATCGGTGTAGGCGGGGAACGGAACGATCAAATCCAATGTCTCAAGGATTTCCCGGCTGAAGATCGGGAGAAAAGCCAGCCGCCTATTCCTTTGGGAAAGGGTGTCAAGAATCAGCTCCGCCCGATTCCCGCGGCGCGCGATCTCCATGTCGTCTCCGGAAAAAAGGGACGTTGCGAGAATGAGAGTGCTTCTGGGAACGGAAAGCGGTTTTCCTCCGGAGTTGATGACCCCCATTCTCAGGTAGTCCGGAAGAAAATCCCAAGCCGACGGATGGGCCTGTTCGATGTTGTCGAGGTAAATCACCGTGTCCGGACGCTCCTCAAGAAGGGTGCGGATTCCTTCCGGTAACGGGCTGGACTTTGTCGATCCAAGGGGGCGCTGGAGAAGCATGCTGGCAAACAGACGATCCGCGTATAGCCCCATGTCACGAACCACAAGCCGCCCTTTGCCGGGATCAAGATGGTGAGCGATGGCCTGTGCCGCCTCCCGTTTTCCGGTTCCCCGCGGTCCGGCGAATAGGAACGCCCCCATCACAGCCGATCCCCCTTTTTTGACATTGTACGCTGCGGCATCGAGAATGGACCGGATTTCCTCCTGAAGCTCGGGACGTCCCGGAAATCCCGGAAGAGGTTCAGTTTCGGGCGGAGCCATAAGAAAAGACCCCTTCTCCTGTTGGTCTTCTTCGGCGTGGATTGCCTCCTGGGAATTTTGCTTGGGTTGGTCGAATTCGGAAAAATCGATCTTTTCGGCGGGAACTCCTTCGAGGATCCGGCCAAGGGAAAACTCTTCGAGCTCAGAGAAGAGGGATCGACCAAGTTCTGCCAGGTCCAGGAGAGAGGAGAAGCGGCGAGCGATAAAGGGATCGATCTTGTTGATGTCTTCGGCCCCGGCGATCAGCCAGATACTCTTGTCCTCATTGGCCTGGGCAAGCTCCATCACCTTCTGGTTGTAAATTTCTCCATGATAACCGTAGTTTGAAAGCTGAACCTTTGGAAACAGCTCCTCGAGAGGATCCACGAAGATCATCGAAGGCCGGTTTTTTCGACTTTTAAGAAGCAGGCTCCTGAACTCCGTTCCGTCAAGCTTTTTGTCATCGGGAATCATCATGAAGGAGACTCCCGCCTGCTGGGCCAGCTTTTCGGCGATCATGCGGCGGATCGGCCGGTTTCTTCCGATGATCAGAATCGATTCGTGGGACTTTTTCTGCCGATTGGAAAAGAGTTCGTTGGCCCGGTTGACGAGAATCGGTCCCATCGTCTGATCGGTCAGTCTCGACCGGATCACCTCCATCGGTCCGGCCGTCGGATCTTTCCAGTTCTGGGCCTTGCGACGGATGGAGACATCGATGTCAAGCTGCCGAAGCGAACGGCGCAGCTTCCGCGCATAGTCGCTGCTGTGAATGACGACATCCCGGATGTCTTCCGGCGCGAACCCTTCCATGAGGGTGGCCAGCTTTCCCAGGTCAAACCCCTCGATCATGTCGGGAGTGAGCAGGGGGACGTTCCCTGGCAGAATCTCGTTCTTTCTTGATTCCTCCAGAAGAAATCGGCCCAGGAGGGATCTTCTCATCTCTACGTCCGGCAAGGGAATCGTGAGAATCCAGTGGATGAAGGGGGGAGAGGAGAACTGTTTCGGAACATCGTCGGCGTTTTCCGCCGAGGCGATGAGGAGATGGGTCCGGTTGCGAGAGAGTCTCCCCAGAAAAATCTGGATGTTGTGGAGTCCCTGCGGATTGGTCTGGGCGGCCGCTGCAATGACTTTTCCATAGTTTTCGATGTAGATGACAAGGGGATTGAAGGGCTTGATCTTGAAGAGGAAACCCTTCCAGTAGTTGTCCAGGGCAGATCCATCGATCGAAAGGAGGGGTTCCAGGGAGAAATTGTAAAGAGGACGCTTGTATTCGCCGGCGAGTGCTCGGGCGAAGATGGTGCGCCCGAGAGAGGAAGGGCCTGTCAGAAGGATCCCGTTGGGAACAGCACCGACCGTTTTCTGGGCGGAGGCGATCTGATAGAAAATTTGAGACAGCTCTCCTTTGATTCCCGGGTTCCCTGCAATCTGTTTGAAGTCCTCTCCCGGAACCAGAAGCCTTGTTTTTGATACGGCGTTCGCCTGGTCTTCGAGCCCCATGCGAAAGAGAGCGACAAGGGAGAGGATCATGGCCCCCAAAAGCCATCCGGCTCCCGTCCCCAGGCTGATCATCGATCCGATGGTTGCCGAAGACTTCAGCACGGCCCCCGAAATCAGGAAAAATCCCCCGTAAACGATCGCGGAGCTCCAGAAATAGATAGCCTTGGGAGCCATCTGGACCGGGTTCGGCTTGAAGACGATATCCCCATCGGAGTTTTCCGAATGGACCTGGGAGGGAATCAAGAGAAAACAGAGGGCGGAGAGAAGGGTGACCCCTCCGAGAATCCAGAGAGTCACCGCAAGAGTCGGGACGGACGTTCGAAAAAAAAGTCCGGATCCGATCGTCACGAGGGCGATGAAGGTCCATGTCCCGACAAAGGGAAGAGAGGGGGGAGGAATTCCTTTGGGTCCCCGTTTCTTCTTCCCGGATTGATAGGGACGACCGAGATTCTTTCCGATCCCGGCCAAAACCGCCGCGTGCATGAGAAGAAAGAGGAGGATGACAAGGGTGGACATCAGGGGAAACTGGGCATTGATGGGGTCGATCTCCCGGCGAAAGAAAAGCGAGGCTGAAACCCAGATGAGCCCGACAAGCATGATGATGATCGGCTGGAGCATCAGGAGATCTCCCCCCCGTCCGAAACGGCTCCGTTCAAGGCCTCGAGGATCTTACCGGCAAGAGTCGCCGGTATGGAACATTTTCGGGCGATTTCTTCCGGAGCGGCAGACCTGAGCGATGCGATCGAGCCGAAGGTCTGGATCAGCTGTCTCTCCCTGGAGGGTCCGATTCCGGGGATCTCGAGGAGTCGCGACTGTGTCATGGCCTCCTCCCGAACCTTCCTGTGGTAAGTGATTGCGAAGCGGTGGGCTTCGTCGCGGATTCGAAGGAGAAGATGGGTGGCCGCCCTGTGGGGCGGAAGGAGGAGCGGCTCGGGAAGCTCCTCGGCCACGATTCTTTCCAGATGGCCTGTCCGGGTGCGTTCCTTCGCGAGGCCCACGACCTGGAAGGGTGAGGGGGGCTTTCCCATGTTTTTCAACGCTTCCAGTGAGGCCCTGAGCTGGGGTCGTCCTCCATCGATCAGCAGGAGGTCCGGAAGGGGATGGTCGTGGAACTGGCGTTCCAGAACCTCGGCCAGCATTCTGAAGTCGTCCTGTCCCTTCCCGTAACGGATCCTGAATCGGCGGTAAAGGGATTTTTCGGGAAGGCCGTCGACGAAGACGACAAGAGAGGCGACAGGAAAGGCATCCCCCGTATTCGAGATGTCAACGCAGCCGATGGATCGGGGAGCGGCCGGGAGCGTGAGGAGTTCCCGCACCTCCTCGAGGGTCCTTTGCCGGTCATCCTGACTCTTGACCCGTTCTCGAAGCGCCTCCCGCGCATTGTCGATGGCAAGTTCCAGCACGATTTTCCTTTCTCCCCGCTTTGGATGGAGCAGTGATACGCGCTCTCCTCTCTTTTCGGTCATCCATTCGAGGGACATAAGGGCCGTATGAGGCAGGGCATGCGAGAGAAGGATCTCCTGTGGGAGAACTACGGTCTCGGGGGAGTAATGCTGCTCCAGAAAAGCCAGGAGCAAATCTTCCGGTGCCTCTCCGTCGGGATTTCGGAGATGGGCTTCCCGTCTTCCCGAAATCCTGCCGTTTCTGATCGAAAGGAGCTGGATCTGGACCCAGGGGCCATCACAGACCAGGGCGACCGCATCGACAGGGTGGCGTATTGAAAATTCCACCGTTTGCCGCTCGAGAACCGTGTGGATGCTTTCGATCTGCCGGCGGACCTGTGCCGCCTTTTCGAATTCGAGAGACTGGGCGAAACGGGCCATTTCCGCATGAAGATGATCTTCCAGATCCCGGTTTTTTCCTTCGAGGAAAAGACGGACTCCCTCCGCCATTTTCCGGTACTCCTCGGGGGAGACAAGGCCGGCGCAGGGGCCAAGGCAGCGGTGAATCTGGTATTCGATGCAAGGCCTTTCGATCGTTTTTCCGAGATCGAGGGTACACGTTGCCAGCGGAAAGAGCTTCGCGATCAATCGAAGAGTGTCCCTGAGAGCCCCGGGATTCGCATACGGACCGAAATAAAGATCGGTCCCCGGTCGGACCCGACGGGTTACGGTAAGACGGGGATAGGTTTCGGACCAGGAAAAACGAAGATAGGGGTAAGTCTTGTCGTCACGAAAAAGAACATTGAAGCGGGGACGGTATTTTTTGATCAGGGTGTTCTCAAGGATCAGGGCGTCGAGTTCGCTTCGGGTGACGAGTGTATCAATGTTCGTGACCCGCTCGGTCATTTTCCGGATGCGGGGGGAGGCTGGGCGTGTTTTCTGGAAGTAGGACCTGACCCTGTCCTTCAGACACTTGGATTTCCCGACATAAAGGACTTCGTCCTCCTCTCCTTTCATCAGATAGACGCCAGGGGAATCAGGGAGGAAGCGAAGCTTTTCCTCGAGGTGCCGGGGAAAGCTCTGTTCGTTGTTCAAAGAGGTGACTCCCGGGAGGAATGATCCCGATATTGTTGTGGGCTTGCGCGTCTCTTATAATAATAGAACGGGTGCATGCTTTTGGCTCAACCAGGACCTTAGAGCCCTCTGTATCAGTGTAGCATGGAGAGGGAAGGGCTGACCGGTTGGCTTCTGGTCAATTTGTCTGTTCCCAAAGGAGTTTCTGATGGAAGGAAATCATGGAAGGGATCAGTCTCCTTCCCCTGATCCGGACGATCAACCGGATGAGAATGTTCCAATGAAGCGTGAGGAATGGTTTGGCCTTTTGAGGTACTTTCTCGGGGGGTTGGCCGTTGCTGTCTTCTTCTTTTTCATGATGTCCACTGGACCGAAGGGTGTTCTGGCAGGAGGGGTTTCTCTTCTGGTCGGACTGCTGGTCTGGGTGGTTTACCGGTTTGTCTTCCGGGAGGTGGATTAGCAGCGGATCACTCCCGTCTCAGAATTGACCGGACGAACAGGACCGGATCGAAGGGGAGGAGGTCGGAGGCCTTTTCGCCGACCCCGATGAACCGGACAGGCAGGTGATGCTTTTGTGCAAGGGCGACGACGACGCCTCCTTTTGATGTGCCGTCGAGCTTTGTGAGGATCAGTCCACTGACAGGGGTGATTTTCCTAAATTCCTCGAGCTGGGAAAGGGCATTCTGTCCGATCGTCGCATCCAGGACGAGAAGGATTTCGACCGGGGTCTCCGGATCATCCTTCCGGATGACCGATCCGATTTTCTGAAGTTCGGCCATCAGGTTGTGCTTGTTCTGGAGCCTTCCCGCCGTATCAATGATCGCCACATCCAGCTTACGTGCCCTTGCCGCCTTGACCGTGTCGAAAGCCACGGAGGCCGGATCGGCTCCCGGTTTCTGGTAGACAACGGGAATGTCGAGCTGATCCCCCCATTTTCTGAGCTGTTCGATGGCGGCGGCCCGGAAGGTGTCAGCCGCTCCAAGGATGACCGTGCGACCCTGTTCCCGAAAATGGGAGGCCAGCTTTCCGGTTGTGGTGGTCTTACCGACCCCGTTCACCCCGACCATGAGAATGACGAGGGGGCCCGTTTTCGGAGGGGACTCCCAGAGGGGAGGAGTGCGGGAGAATTCTCCCGCCATTTTTTGTTCGAGATGGGAGAGGCTTTCCTCGGGAGTGGCCTCGGGATGCTGTTTCTCCCAGCCTTCCAAGTCAGAGACCAGGTCGCGGGCGACGACAGGTCCCACGTCGGAGGTGATCAGGAGCTCCTCAAGATCCCGGTAGAATCCGGGATCCTTCCGGCTGAAAAGAGCGTCGATCGCCGAAGAGATTCGTGTGCGTGTTTTGGTCAGTCCTTCTTTGATCTTTTCAAACAAGCCCATCAGTTTTGAATCCCCCCTTTCAACAAGGCGTCCGGAATTTTTCCGGAAATGGATGTCGCGGCCCCTTCCCCGGGCTCATTTTTCAGGATGGCTCTGGCCATCTTTTCTTCGGCCCTCTTCATCTCCAAAGCCTCCCGGTCGCCTTTCTCGTGGTCATATCCCAGAAGATGGCAAAGTCCGTGGATCAGAAGATTCGACACCTCGTCGTCAAGTGTGATGCCGAGCTTTTTTGCCTGAGAGAAGGCGCGAGGAAGGGCGATGACGATTTCCCCCAGAAACCGGGATCGGGCCGTGGTTCCCGGGATGGCGGGACCTGGCTCGAAGGAGAGGACATCCGTCGTCCGGTTCTTGTTTCGGTAGGTGGCGTTGAGGGCTCTCATCCTCCGATCGTTGACGAGGACGATCGTCAGATCCGCAGAGGATTTTCGAATCGACCGGAGCCCCAAGAGGGCGTGACGCTCGAGCCGGTCCCGATCAATGGCCAACTTTCTTTGAAAGTCCAAAATGACAACGGCCATGGGGGATTCCTAGCTACGGGAGCGCGGGCGTGTTTTCGAACGAGGTCTTTCCGGTTTTCCGGGTCCTGATGCGTCCTCTTTCCGGGGAGCTTCGTAGCGTTCGTAGGCCTTGATGATCTCCTGGACGAGGCGATGGCGCACCACGTCGACGTCCGAAAAAAAAGTGAAAGAAATTCCTTCTATTCCCTTCAGGACTTCCTGGGCCTCGAGAAGTCCGCTGTAGCGATCCTGAGGAAGGTCGATCTGGGTCGTGTCCCCCGTGATCACCGCTTTGGAATTGAAACCGATCCGGGTGAGAAACATCTTCATCTGTTCGACGGTGGCATTCTGGGCTTCGTCGAGAATGACGAAGGAGTCGTTGAGCGTTCGTCCTCGCATGAAGGCCAGCGGTGCGACCTCTATCTCGCGGCGATCCATCATCCGGTTGACCTTCTCCACGTCGATCATGTCGAAGAGTGCATCGTACAGTGGACGGAGGTAGGGGTTGATCTTTTCCGCGATGTCCCCGGGAAGGAACCCGAGTCTCTCTCCCGCCTCGACCGCTGGACGGACCAGGATGATTCTCCGGAAGGCTCCCTTCAAAAGATGATGGACCGCCAGCGCGACGGCAAGGTAGGTTTTGCCTGTTCCAGCCGGGCCGATCCCGAAGACGATATCCTTTTTCTTCATGGCCCGGATATATTCGAGCTGATGGAGGGATTTGGGGAATATGACCCGCTTCTTGCTGTTGATAGGCACGTACTCGGAGAGCAGATCCTTGAGGGAGAGATGAGGCGAACTGCGGGACACGGAAATGGCCTGGCGGATTTCCTCCTCGCGGATCGTGTACCCCGCGGCCATGAGGGAGGTCAGATCGTTTATGACCCGAGACCCCTGTCCAACATCCTCCTCTTCGCCCACCATCGTCAGAACAGGTCCGTTGACCGAAATGCGAAGATGAAAGGCCTCTTCGAACAGGTGGATGTGGCGGTTCATTTCGCCCAGAAATCCGGCGGTGTCCAGATTCGGAGGAAGGTCGAGATTCTGACGAATCGCCATCAGCCCTTCCAGATGTCTGGGGTGAATGCCATCGGGAGGAGGGCGTTTTTGTCAGCCATGTGAAGTTCTGCGGATTTTTTAAGGGAGTCCTGACTTGACGGTTCCTTGAGAACGAGAACCGGCAGGGGCGAGATATGCATGAGGGAGGTCGAAACCGATCCGACCATAAGGCGTCCCAGAAAGTTCCTGGCATGGGAGACTATGAGAACGAGATCGTATCCCCCTGCAACAGCCAGAGCGGCGAGAGTATGGTCTGCTCTGCCGGTATACACCCCGGTCGAGACGACTCCCGAGACCGGTTCGAGGGAGTGGGCGATCCGATTCAGCCGTTTCATGGCCTCCTGCGCAACGGGTTCAAGGGAGACTCCGGGAATTGGGAAGTCTGCAGGAATCTCGTGAAAGGCTTCCAGGACAAAGGCCAGATGGATCTCCTCCAGATCCGTTCCGCCAATTTCCCGGATCTTGCCGAGAAGCTCCGGTGAGAGAGGGGACA
Organism: Nitrospirota bacterium; assembly: GCA_027415455.1. The sequence goes on from DAIBSV010000030.1 coordinate 12,881, forward strand.
GATCCGAGGGAAACAGTATGCGCCGAAAGGAGCAAGACATGAATGGGCGTCCCCCAGTGATCGTAGGTGGCTTCGGAATTCCCAAAAGGAAGCCGCTTCAGAATATCATATCTTCCGACGGTTGATCCAATCGGTAGGGCGGGGGAAAGGACTCTGTTCTTGTGTGGAAGGTGACACGGGCGGACAACCCGGTCAGGATTGTCCGCGCCGATAAATTTTCAATGCAGGGAAAGATCGAGCGGAGAAGAGCTTCCGGCAAGTGTTGAGGAAGCAGGAGAGGAGGCAGTGGCAGATTCTTCATGGATGGGCTGTTTGGCGACCCAGTCCGCCGAACCGTTCACGCAGTCCATGTCTCCTCCGCAGCCGAGGCTCCGCTCGTACATGACCGCTTCCCAGGCCTGCTTGTCAGTGATTTGACCCGCGCTGACAAAGCCAACCATCGCAGGCTGAAGGGGTGAGCCGTTGGTTACGACCCACACCATTTCTCCCGCGGTGCGGACCTGGTCAAACTTGTGGTTCGTGAAGTTCCGGGGAGCGGGATCCATTCCTGCCGCTCCTGGTCCGTCCCCCTTGCCTGAGGCCCCGTGGCAGGTATAGCAGGTCCCCGCTCCATTGAAGACATCCTTTCCCTTTGCGATGGTATCCGCAGTTACTGGAAATGGTGGTTTCATGGCCTTGGCGGCCGCAATCTGGTCTGCAGGAACCCGGGGCTTCAAAATGTCGAGCTCTCCTGCCTGGGCTGGCAGGGAAAACAGTGCGGCCATGGTGATGCCCAGACTTGCCTGGATCCATCGTCCTCGCTGCATCATAACGCTCCTTTTGATGGGCCGGTTCTCTTGTTTCTTCCGGCTATCCTCAGTCGTTTGAAGTCAACCTCGCTTTTTCAGAAATAAAGCAGAAATTGTCAGAATTACGCACAATTTCCCTATATTCATTGAGTGAAAATAGAGTTGTCACGAGGTTGTTATAAAAATACCCCCGGGGATCGGTTTGTCAATCCAGGGAGAGCGACCAGAGAGAAGGGGAAAGGGCGAACAGGGGGAGCGGGAACTTTGAAGAGGCAAGATGGAGGACCGCATCCTCCTTTAGGAATCTTCTGGAATTCCAGCTCTCTCATAATGGGACAGGATGACCGCCGACCAGTCCAGCGACTGTCTCCCTTTTGAGAGTCCGGAAAGAAAAGAGTCGCGAAGAATGCCCCCGAGAGGCAAGGGAACCCTCAGGTCATTGGCGGCCTCGAGCACGAGGTTGACGTCCTTCAGACCGAGATCCATGGTAAATCCGGCCTCATCGTAATGTTTTTCGGCCATAATCCGGCCATAATTTGCGTAAAGTGGGGAGTGGAAGAGGGAGTCGTTGACGATTTCGAGAAAGAGGGACGGGTGGACTCCCGCCTTTTTTGCCAGAGAAAAGGCCTCGCCTAAGGTTTCCAGGACTGCCGCGATCATGAAGTTCCCGGACAGCTTGACCAGATTGGCGGTCGAGGGTGTTTCTCCCAGTTGAAACACTTTCGGTCCCAGCGCCTCAAGAATGGGGAGGACCCGTTGTACCGATTCGTTCTTTCCGGCGCAAAGGAGGCGAAGCCGACCTTCCCGCACGGCATCCGGCCGGCCGAAGACCGGGGCTGAGACAAATCCCTGCCCATGGGAAGCGTGCCTTTTTTCAAGAGAAGATGCAAAGTCGACGCTGATGGTGGAGAAAGAAAGATGGATCGCTCCTTCTGGCATGGCGTCTAGAATTCCTCCCGTGGCAAGGAGGTTTTCAAGGGCCTGGTCGTCAGCGACCATGGTGGCGAGGATGTCGCATCCGGCGGCCCCCATTGCCGGAGTTTCAGCCCAGATGGCCCCCTTTTCGAGGAGAGGAAGTGCGCGGGTCTTTGTCCTGTTGTAGATGGTGATCGGGAATCCGGCCCCCAGGAGGCGCTCGACCATAGGCTCTCCCATGTGTCCCGTCCCAACAAAGGTGATATTCATAGCGAAATCTCCAAAATATGACTGTTGATGACGTGGACGAGATCTGGAAAGGCCAGGGCAAGGAATCCTCCCAGGCTCAGAAAGGGCCCGAACGGCATGGCTTTTCCGAAAAGAGCGCCCCGTTTGTCGGGAGGGTTAAGATAGTGGACGCCATCAAGGATGCGATCCAGACCATCAAAAACTCTCTTTCCTTCCTTGAAAAGAAAAAATCCACCAAGGAAG
>DAIBSV010000310.1 GCA_027415455.1 Nitrospirota bacterium
AGAGCCGCCTCTCAGGGAGGGACGGGACACCCCTTTGAGGATTTTTCCGGAGAAGGGATGGGAGATTTTTGGGACCTGTTCGGGGGAATGGGGCGAGGGGGAGGGACCGTCCTCTCGGAGGTCCACCTGACTCTGACATTTCGTGAGGCGGCGCTCGGGGCGGACAAATCGGTCCTCCTGACCGACGTTTCCGGGAAGAAGCCCGAACAGGTGACGCTTCGGATTCCTGCTGGAATCGAGGCGGGAAGAGCCTTTACCCTCCAAGTCGGCTCCGGTTCCCGATCCCGTATGGTCCGGGTGGTCATCGACGACATTATGCCGGATCCCCTGTTCCGGAGACAGGGGGCGGACCTTCTCCTCGATGGCCCGGTCAAGCTCTCCGAACTCCTGTACGGGGCAACGGTCACCGTCCCGACCCTCGAGGGGGAGGCCCGCCTCAAGATTCCTCCAGGGACTAAGGCCGGCCAGACGTTCCGGATGAAGGGAAAAGGGGTGGCCTCTCCGGTGGACCATGAAAAAGGACATCTGTTCGTCAAGGTCCTTCCGGTTCTTCCCCCCCGGGTTCCCGACTCTCTTGAATCCTGCATCCGCGAACTCGACAGCCATTATCCGCCGGACTTCCGATGGAAGACCCGGTGATCCGGGAAAGAGGGTCCCGTCTCCCGTTGTCGTCAAGGAGGATGACCGATGGTTGAGAAAGAATATCCAGAAGTCCCAGGCCGGCCCATGCCGGTCGAATGGGTCACGGAAACCTTTGCGGTCTCCAGGCGAACCCTGTCCCTCCTGGTCCGGGAAGGCCTCGTCGAGATCGAAAAAGAGGGGGCAGCGCCTTTTCTTCGCCCTGAAATGATCGAGCGCGTCAGGGTCATCATGACTCTCCGGAAGGAACTGGGCGTGAACCTGGCGGGTGTCGAAATCATTCTGCGCCTCAGGCATCAGCTCCTCTGGCACCGGAACCGCTTCCGGGACTCCCAGTCGGAATCCTGCATCGATAACGACCCGTCATAGCATGCCAAAAAGCGGGAACCACTCTGAACCTTGAAATGATCAGGGAGGAACGACCATGGATGTGAACAAGCTGACCCAGAAATCTCAGGAAGCATTGCAGAGGGCTGTCGACCTGGCGCGACAGAAAGGCAATACCGAGGTGGAGCCGCTACACCTTCTCAAGGCCCTTCTGGAGCAGGAGGGGGGCATTGTCCCTGCGATCCTCCTGAAAATGGAGGTCTCCCCCGAAGAGCTTCTCAGAAAGGTCGACGAACAGCTGGGGCTCCTCCCAAGGGTCGAGGGGGGTTCCGGGGGGCCCTATCTTTCCAGGAATCTCTCGTTCCTGCTCGACAAGGCGCTGGAGGAGACCCGTCCCTTCAAGGACGATTATGTCAGCACCGAACACATCCTGCTGGCCATGACCGAAAGCACCGGCCCCGAAAGCCGGATTTTCAAATCGTTCAAGCTGACCCGGGAAAAGACCCTTGCGGCTCTCACCGAGGTGCGGGGCAACCAGCGCGTCACCGATCCGAATCCCGAGGAGCGCTACCAGGCTCTCGAAAAATTCGGGAAGGACCTGACGGCGCTTGCCCGCCAGAACAAGCTCGATCCCGTCATCGGTCGCGACGAAGAGATCCGGCGCGTGATCCAGGTCCTCTCCCGCAGGACCAAGAACAACCCTGTCCTGATCGGCGATCCTGGCGTCGGAAAGACGGCCATCGTCGAGGGGCTCGCCCTTCGGATCGTGGCGGGGGACGTTCCCGAGGGGCTCAAGGACAAGACGATCTTTTCTCTCGACCTGGGAGCCCTTCTGGCTGGCGCGAAATACCGGGGGGACTTTGAGGAGCGTCTCAAGGCCGTGCTGAAGGAGATCAGCGCGGCATCGGGACGGATCATCCTCTTCATTGCC
>DAIBSV010000311.1 GCA_027415455.1 Nitrospirota bacterium
ATTTCTGCCACAACGAATGTTATCTCGACTCTTTCCAGTAAACTTTCCTCCTGTAATACAGAGCCTCTTGCAAAACCCTGAGCCAGCATAAGTATAATTAATTAAAGTGATTGCATTGTATATTATTGTTTATTTATAAAAATATAATATCTTGATATAATTCATCTCGTTCTCAACCGAAGGAGGAAGAACGATGATGAACAAGCTCAGCGGTATCTGGAGACGAATTCAGGGCTCCCTCTTTCCCCGTCTGGATGACGCTCTTTCCAGTCCCATGACGGACGATCACAAGAAAGTCGCCAAGATTCTCGAGATCGTGCGGGCGGAAGACGTCATCCGTCAACCGCATCAATGGACCGGGCGCCCCGCCCATGAATGGGCCCTGATCGGCCGGGCGTTCGTCGCCAAGGCGGTTCTGGGGCTGACAAGCACCCGGGACCTGATCTCCCGCCTGAAGGTCGACGAAAACCTTCGACGCCTTTGCGGATGGCAGAACGGTCAGGTTCCCAGCGAGTCGACCTTTTCCCGAGTCTTCGCCCAGTTCGCCACGCTGAACATGCCCGAGAGGATCCACGGGATCCTGATCCGGGAGCATGTGGGAGGCGCCCTCGTGGAGAACTCCTCCATTGACGGCTCGGCTCTCGAAGGACGCGAGAAGGCCGTCCGGAAGAAGGAACCGAAAAAGCGCCCTCCCAAAAAGCGGGGACGCAAGAAGAAGGGCGAAGAGGGTGTCGTCGCCCCTGACGACATCCCGGCGCTCGACCTTTACACCCGGATGAGCCCCGGAGAGATCGCAAAAGCAATCCCCCAGGGCTGCGATTGGGGCGGCAAGAGGAACAGCCAAGGGAATGTCGAATGGTGGAGAGGGTTCAAGATCCACATTCATTCGGCCGAGGGAGAGATCCCGCTCGCGGTCCTGGTGACCTCGGCCTCGGTCCACGACTCCCAGCCCGTCCCGTATCTGGTCAAGAGGACGAAGGAGCGGTGCCCGAATGTTCTCTATACCCTCACCGATGCGGCCTATGATGCCCAGTCGATCACCCGGCTTATCGAAGGATACGGAGGCGTCCATGTTACCGACTCCAACCCTCGTGGTGGGGAGAAGATTCCTCTGGATCCGGCCAAAAAGGAGCGGTATAAAAAACGATCGGGAGCGGAGCGAGTGTTTTCCCGGCTCAAGGAGGAATTCGGCGTGACCTTCCTTCGGGTCCGGGGGCCTCGGAAAGTGACGGCCCACGTGATGTTTTCCGTGTTGGCGCTCACGGCCGACCAGCTTCTCCGGCTCGTCGCGTAATCTTCCGGAGCGCGGTCCGACAAGAAGAGGTTTTTGACCCTCCGAGAGGAGGGAAGAGGGGATCTTTGCCCTCAAGACGCCTCTGTTTTAGGAATTTAAGGGAAAAATGCCCTCTTTCAATGAAATTCACTCTCGCGATATATCAGGAAAAACCTATGCACAACAAGGCCCCGGAGTTTTGCAAGAGGCTCTTAACAGAGCTTAATCCTGGGTCAGGGAGTCCGAAAGAGTCTTTCTTCATATTTCTTCCGGAAAATCTTTGATTTTTCGTTTTCCAGAGGGCTATCCCCTTGAGACAAATAGACCATTTAATCGCTAAAAAACGAGACCGGTTATGAAATTGATCAAATGAATATTTATGGCATAATAAGGCGTTCTCTATAGAAATGATTGGAATATATGGGGATGGGTAAATATAGTGTTTGAACGAGTACTCGTCACAGGGTCTAGCGGGTTTGTCGGGCATCATCTTCAGAGGGTATTTCCTTCTTTTTACCCGTTGGAAGATGGAAATGGAAAGATTGACCTTCTTGAACCTGAAAGGGTTTTGAAGGCGATTCGTCAAATTTCTCCTGACGCTGTTATTCACCCTG
>DAIBSV010000312.1 GCA_027415455.1 Nitrospirota bacterium
CTGCTCTCCCCCCCTCCATCTCTCGGATTTTTCGGGTCTTCCACTCCCGGAAGCCGCAGGCGTCATCGAAGAGTGCCTGATGCAGACGAACAGAATCGCCGATGCGGTGTCCGCTGAGGTCCTGACCCATCGGGAAGCCGCCTCCCTTCTTTCCCCGGACTGCTTTCCATGGTCCCCTTATTCTCGGGGGGCCCATGGGGAAACCGCTGTGGATTTCGTGAAAAGCGTCCGATAAGATATTGGAAATACAGGATCTTCAGACAAAAAAGATGCATTTTCCATATTTAGAGAGTATAATGATTTAGATTGAGTCAGTCTTGCTTCATAAATTGGCCATAACCCCTATTTTTGAGTTTAGGGAATGGTCCCGACGAACCTACGGAAGGAATGCAGGGTGCAACTGCCGCTCGCAAAAATTCGACAGCATGTGGATCACTATAATCGGCTCGCCGACGACGCGAACTGGAACCGCTTCAAGTCTCTTCACTGGAATGAACTCAAACCTGAACTTTTGACCCCCGGCCAGAAGGAGGCCGTCGTCTTCGTCACCTATGTCGAGGACCATCTTCCCGGTTACTTCTCCGAATACCAGTCCCTGTTTCCCATCGAAGCTCCCACGCTGGAAGAGTCGATGCACAATCGGGAGCTCTTCCACTTCACCGTCCGCTGGGGACTCGAGGAAGACCGCCACGCGCAGGCTCTGGCCTTGTACCAGTACCATGCGGGGATCGAGCCGGACCGAGACCGCCTCGAAGAAAAGCTGATCATCGAAAACCGCAAACCGTTCAGCATCGGCTTTTCGAATCCGGTTCAGGTTTTCACCTACACGCTCCTGCAGGAAAAGGCGACCCAGCTCTACTACCAGAGCCTGTCCCGCGTTGTCCGCGAACCCGTGCTGAACCGCCTCCTGATCTATCTGACCAAGGACGAGTCCCGCCATTTCGGCTTTTTCTGCGACATGGTCGAATCCTTCATCGAAACCTTCGGGGACAAGGTGCTTCCCCTCATCGAGGATGTCACCCTCAACTACAAGATGCCGCTCCACAACACCATGGCGGACTACCGCCGAAAGGCCATCCTCATGGCCCGGGAAGCCCCCGGCTATGACCGGATGCTTCCGCAGAAGGTTCTCATGCGCCAGCTCCGACGAACGGGAGAGCGCCTTTCGGAGCTTTCGCGCCCGATCGAAGAGTCCATCACCCGAATGATGACAGCCCTCCGCATCGCTACCATCGAAGAGGTGGCCTGATCATTTGACGGACCGGCATTCTGATTGGGTTATCCGCTCATAGGAGTCCCCGCTTTGAGAAAATTGAAAAGCCTTCCCCTCTTTCTGGCCTTTCTGACATCCCCATTCATTCTGCAAGGGATTTCCGAAGCAGGCTCCTCCCCTGCGCCAGGAGGAGGGCCTGACTCCGCCTGGACCGTTCCGGTGGCTCCGGGCGGTCCCTTTTCCCGCCTCTATCTCCCGCAGAATTCCCCTGTCGGAGCCGACAGGACATTCGGAGCCGCAAAGTGGCTCCAGATGAATGCCAACGCCCGTCACAACGCCGCCACCCCCATTCCGGAAAACGCTCCCGCCTGGTTCCGGGACGGTGTCTTCTGGCGGTATGCCGAGGCCCGGGCCTGGCCTCTCGAAAGACCCCATCCCTTCGGGACAAAAACCTACGGGGAGACTGAATCGGGATGCCGATCTCAGGGAGATTCAGACCCTTCTGGGCCATGCTTCCCTGGGAACGACCCAGCGCTACCTTCACTCGGGACTCGACGAGCTGGCGAAAAAACTCTCAAGGGTTCGCGAAGACACCTAGACGTCGTCACACACAATCCATCCCGGAGATTTCATGGACAGTGTTCTGGAGAAGGCGCAGGTTCTGATAGA
>DAIBSV010000313.1 GCA_027415455.1 Nitrospirota bacterium
GCCGGAACCTACCTGGTTGTCGTCTGGGGGCAGGATCTCGCCCTTGTCGACTGGCACACGGCCCACGAACGGATCAACTACGAAAAATACCGTCGCCAGGTCGGTGTCGAAGGGGTGACGCGATCCTCCCTGCTCTTTCCCGTTGTCTACCGGGTCCCGCTGACGGTGGCGGACAGTCTGGACGGCCGTCTCGAGGAGCTCTCCCGGATCGGATTCGACCTGGACCGGACCGGTCCGGACAGCTTTCGTGTCCGATCCGTGCCCTTTCTTCTCGAGGGGGAGGATCCCCTGGAGAGCCTGGAGGCTCTCCGGGATCAGACGTCGGATTTCTCGATCCCCGTTCTCCGTTCGGACCGGATCGACGAACTCCTCATGACCGTCTCCTGCCACCGGAGCGTCCGGAAAAACGACGTCTTCGACTCGGCTGACGGGGAACGGCTGGTCCGGGAGCTTCTCGAAACCCCCCATCCCTATACCTGTCCCCATGGTCGACCGACCATGATGAGACTGTCCCGCGCGGATCTCGACCTGTGGTTCGGGCGCTAGACTCGGTCGACCTCGCGATCCTCGGTCCGACTGCCTCTGGAAAGAGCCGGCTGGCCTTGTCCCTGGCCCACAGGATGAATGCCGAAATCGTCTCCGCCGACTCCCGCCAGATCTACCGGGAGATCTCCGTGGGGACGGGGAAGCTTCTTCCGGAGGAACGGGAAGGGATTCCCCATCATCTCCTGGACCTGTGCCCGATTACGGAGGCCTTCAGCGCGGGGGACTTCGTCCGGGAGGCCCGGAAGGCGATCGCCGGCATCAGGGCCCGCGGGAAGAGGGGGAAAAAGGTCGAGGATCCGGAGTCTGGGAGTCTCCCGCGATTCGAGCGCAAGGATCTTTCGGGACGGGGTGGCCATGTCGAACTGGCACTCGGGGAAACCCAGGGCGATGCGGGTCAGGGCTTCGGTCAGATGGCCCTGTTCGGTCTGGGGGGATTTGAGGAATTTCTTGCGGACCGGGACATTGAAGAAAAGATCCCGAATGGCGAGATTGGTTCCGACGGGCCCGCTCCAGTCCGTCTCCTCCGGGGGCTCCCCCGGAACAAGAACCAGTCGCGTTCCGACCGGCTCCGAGCCGTGACGGCTCTCGACGGTCACCTTCGAGACGGAGGCGATGGAGGCCAGAGCCTCGCCCCGAAAGCCCAGGCTCCGGGCCGACAAGAGATCCTCCCAGGAGGAAATCTTGCTCGTCGCATGGCGAAGAAAGGCCCGCGGAAGATCGTCGCGAAGTATTCCAACGCCGTTGTCCCTGACATGGATCAGACCGTCCCCCGCGGGGTCGATCACGACGGAGATGCGGGTCGCCCCCGCATCCAGGCTGTTTTCCACGATTTCCTTGAGGACGGAGGCCGGTCGCTCCACCACTTCCCCGGCCGCAATCTGGTTGACAAGCGAAGGAGGGAGTTCCCGGATGATCCCCATGGGGCTATTCGTCAAGACGGGACAGACGCCGCTTCGCCAGGTCGTCGAGCTGCTGTTCAAGAGGGAAGAGCTCCAGAACCCGCCGATAGTTGTGGATCGCGAGCTTGCGATCGTTCAGCTGCTCGTAGACCTGTCCTTTTTTATAGTAGGCGGTCGCCTTCTTGGGGCTGTCCACATACTTGTGGATCACGGCGTCATAGAGTGCCAGAGCCCGGTGGTAGTGCTTCAGGTTGTAATGGGCCTGGGCCTCCCAGAAAACGGCCGAGGAGGCCAGATGGGAGTCGGGATACTGCTCGACCAGGGATCCGAACTCCTTGATGGCGATCTCGTAATGCCCCAGATCATCGACTACAATCTCCGGACCGGCCACCGGACCATGCTGTTTTCCTATCCCGGGCTCAATATCACCC
>DAIBSV010000314.1 GCA_027415455.1 Nitrospirota bacterium
ATGTGACGGATTTCTGACCTCCTGAATCGAGGACTGTCAAGGAGATCGGGATCATTTCTCCCGAACCCGGGACTCTCGCACCTCTCCGGCTCTTTATGCCGGCGCTCCTTCTTGTTTTCCTCGTCCGCCCTTTTATGTCAGGCCGAACAGAAGAGCGCATCGCATTGCCCCCGGATCAGGGTCAGGAAGTCCAGGAATTCCCTGTTGACCGCCAGCTTCAGGACAAGAGACCGGGCATGCCGGACGATCCGTCCTGCCATGGAAAAGACCTTCCAGCGGACGGTGCGCAGCGTCCAGGTCCGGCACGGGGCCGGAAGCAGGTCCCGTTTGAACCCGACGAAGAGGTTGTACGCCAGAACTCCGATCCGGAAGAAGACCGCGTTGGCGTGAAGATTCCCGGTGGGCAGGTATCCCACCCCCACGTCGTTCTTCAGCCCCTTGAAAAAATTCTCGAAATCTCCTCTCAGCCGGTGCCACTCGAGGACCCGGGCGGCACTCCACTCCGAACCAAAGTTGGTCGCGACCACCCAATACCGCCAGGAGACCAGATAGGAGGAGAGCGGCGTTGACCGCTCCCGCACCCGTGTCAATGGGAGTAAAAATTCCCCCCTTTTGGGGAAACGAAATTTCCCCACCCCTGATACGCGGCCATGTCTATCGACTGAAGCGTTCCCTCGAAAAAGATCCGCTTGGGCCCATGGACGGAACCGTAACAGTTTCAAAAGCCAGGATTCAGAAGATCTTTATCACGAGCAAGAAGACAAGAAAACAGCCTTTCCTGGCAACACACCATCTTTTTGAAAGGTTTCTCAAGGATCAGGGTTATCTTCTTCCTGAATAACCGGAAGTATTTTTCAGCCTCATCGAAGAGTACTGCACCTTTCTTCGTGAGCTTCGAGGATATGCTCCTGACACGGTCCATCGTCACCGTTCGACCGTGTCGAGACTCTTGTCTCATGTCCTTCTCCCTGAAGAAAATCTCACTCTTTTAACCTCCGAACCTATCTTCGTCCCTTCTTCATGAAGATGAGAAGTATTTTTAAGTCCTTTATATTTTTAAATTTTAAAAATGTTTGACGTATTCCCTGCTACAAAATCCCATAGATTGCTTTTACTTCCGGAGAGAAGAATGACACGATCTTCTTCTGGAGCTCTTTCATCGAGACCCATCCCTTCGGATCTCCCCGGGAGGGGACCCAGTGGATTCCCTCCATCAATTGGAAGATCCACCGCATCGTGGGACGGCCGGTCGGTCGTTTTTTCTGGTTCGGAAGGGACTCCTTGAGGGTTTTGAGCGTGCGCCGGAGTTCCTCTTCCGCCAGAGCATAGACCAGAAGGGCCAGGCCCATCACCATGGTCAGCGCCATGATCCGGCGCGCACTCTTCAAAAAGAACAAATCGGCAAAGAACAAGGGGTCTTTGTAGGAACCGGAATCCCGCTTCCACAGAGACTCCCTGGGCCTTGTAGAGATCGATCAGCTCAGAGGCCGAGATCTTGTCCTCCTCGAGCACATTGGTCGCCACGACGAAGAAGCCCTTCCGGGACAAGGTCGCCTGGATGGCCTCTGTGTCTTCGACAAAGGAGCCGGCAATCCGGTAGCCCACAACCTTGGGCGTGGCCCCTCTCTTCGGACGGCCGGCCGTGGGGTGTCCTGTCTCTTCTGTCACATCACAGGTTCCGGGACGGTGATACTTGATCTTCCGGAAGACCTCGTCCCAAGCTGTCTGGGCATCCTCACGGCAGGAGAAGCTCTGTCGTGAGAGGACGCTCAGGGCGTCCTCAAGATTCCGGGATTCCCTCTGGATCGCCCGATCCAGTGTCTTCTTCTCCCGATCCCGGGCGGATTGGGAAAAGACCACGACCCA
>DAIBSV010000315.1 GCA_027415455.1 Nitrospirota bacterium
AGCCGCTAGCTCATTCGGTAGAGCATCGCCCTTTTAAGGCGAGTGTGCTGGGATCGAAGCCCAGGCGGCTCACCACTTTTTTGACATCCATAAAAAGTGGTCCCGGTTTTAGTCCCGGTTCCAATCCTTTTTTCCCCTTTTCCGGAACACGTCACTTTCCCCCTTTCAATCGAATATCGTCCACGATCTGAAGTTTTGGCTTCACCAGTCCTTCCACGGCATCTTGAAGGTGGGACGGGCCCAGGTGGGCATACCGCAAGATCATGGCTTGGCTCTTGTGACCCAGGAGCGTTTGGAGCGTTCGATCATTGGCTCCGTTCATGGCAAGCCTTGAGGCGAAGGTATGCCGGAGATCGTGGAAGCGGAACGGCTCAAGTCCGGCTTTCTTCACGGCTCCTTCAAACTCTCTCCGGAGATTCCCCCCGTCCATAAAGCCTCCGAACACGTTCGAGAAGACAGGGTGGGACGGTTTCTCCCTCCCGGAGAGGGCGGACAGGACAGCCTTGACCCGGCTATTCATCACCACCCGGCGGGACTCCCCCGATTTGGCCTCCCGGATCAGAATCGTTCCGGAGGAAAAATCCACGTCTCCCCATATCAGGCGGAGCAACTCTCCCTGCCGGCACCCGGTATGGAGGGCAACGCTCACGATGGGATGAAGGCGTCCCGGGAGGGCGGCAAAGAGCCGGGATTCTTCATCGGGAGTCAGATACCGGACAATGCGGTTGTCGAACTTCGGAGACTGGACGCGGAGGACAGGATTTTTGTCGATCTCCCCCTCCCGGATGGCCCGATTGTAAATCGCCTTGAGAACCGTCAATCGCCGGTGGATCGTGGCCGGTTTCATGCCCTCTTCCTTGAGGCGGGCCATGACCTCTTCCACCTGGGACGGCTTCACATCCTCCGCCGGGACAGTCCCGAAGGCGTCAAGCCATGTCTTCACCCGGGGAATGTCATCCCCCTGCCTCTTGTGGTGCAGGTCCGCATAGCGGAGATAGTCGTCCGTCAGATCCTTGAAGAGGACACGGACGGTTTTCGCCTTCGGGAAATACCGTCCCTCCCGAATCTCCACGAGACGCTTGGCATAAATCGCCTTGGCTTGCGTCTTGCTGTCGCATTTTTCCCGGATTTCCTTTCCGTCCACATAGTACCTGGCCCACCATGAACCGTTTTTGAACTGAACCCCTCTATCCCTCCCGCCTTCTCTAGCCATCGTGATCTCCTTTCCAGGAATCCATGTTGAGATTGTATTGTTTGATCAGCGAGCCCCACGGCTCTGTGGTCTTCAGGTATTGCTTGGCCGTTGATTCGGCCTCTCCCCTCTCGTCAACCATCCTTTTAAATTGTTGCCGGACGCGTCGGTAAGCCCTTCGGCGGTCGGTCTTGTCATCGGGCCGGTTGTTCCTCCTGTAGCATTTCGGAGAGCAAAACTTCCGTCTCCCCGTTGCCTTCATATCGAACAGTTTTCCGCATTGGGGGCAAATGCGGAGATCGGGATGGCTCCCGAACATCCCCAGAATTTCCTCACGGCAAAATTCCCGCACGGGAAGGGACGGAATTTCTTTCAGGGAAGGGAGGAATAGCATCGCGTAAAGGGTCCCTTTTGATTCGAGGGGGCCACCTTCCTCAATCCGGTCCAGAGCTTGCTTGTCCTCTCCCCGGAGAATGCGTTCGAATCCCCCTGACGTCAGGGCCGTGGAGGTTGGAATGGGGGCGAAGGGGTTCTCTCCTCGTTTTTCCTGCTCCATCCATTGAGTAAATTTCAAATGCAAGGATTGGAAGAAAACTTCGTTGCCAGACATTGTTCTTTTCCTTGATGTGTCCAGTTATTCCCCGGGGAGATTTTTTCCCAACGGTTGTGCATGG
>DAIBSV010000316.1 GCA_027415455.1 Nitrospirota bacterium
GCAGAAAAGAACGGGGCAGACCCTTTCTGTGTCGACGGCGGGGATTCCGGTGGACCCTGAATTTTCTGTTCCTCCGGAAGGGCGTAGCGTCTTGCGGTCTCGGGCAGGGTCCGGTGGAACTGGGTGTCGAAAACGGCGACCACCGGAAGGGAGTGGCCCATCCCTGTCAGTGCCGAGAGAACGCGAATGGCGATGGGAAGATGAAGAGGGGCCAGGGGTATGAGCTTCTCGAGAACGGAGAGGACTTCTGGGTCGACCCTCACGCTGTCCTCGAAGGCGCGTCCCCCATGGACCACACGAACCCCGATCGCCTGGGGAGGAGACTTATGACGCCACAGGGAGAGAGCTGCCAGGGCCTTCCGCATTCCCGTCACCGAATCCTCGAGAGGGATCTCGTGATCGGCGAGAATGTCCTCCCCGTCAAGGAGCGTCGTCTTCAGGGAGGAGGAACCGGGATTCACGGAAAGCACGCGCACAGGAGCTCCTTCTCGAGAGTCTTCCCCAGCCACAGGAGTTCGCCACCGATGATAGCATGGACACGACACCGCGGCGAGATGGCAAATCCTTCAAGAAGGGAGGTGTCAATGCTTGAGCGATACAGGACTAGGGATTTGCCGCAGGGGCTCGAACCTCTGGTGGAAATGGCGCTCGATCTCCGATGGACCTGGAACCACCGGGCCGACGAACTCTGGAACCAGCTCGATCCGGTCCTCTGGAAGCTGATCCGGAATCCCTGGCTGATCCTGCAGACCGTCTCGGTCGCCCACCTGAATGCCCTGGCCCAGAACGGAGAATTCCTGGCGCGAATCGCCGAGGTTCACAATCTCTGGAGCCAGGAGGACCATGCTCCTACCTGGTTCTCCCAGCATCACGGCCGATCGCCCCTCAAGACGGTGGCCTATTTCAGCATGGAGTTCGGACTCTCCGAGTCGCTTCCCATCTATGCGGGAGGTCTTGGAATCCTGGCGGGCGACCATCTTAAAAGCGCCGAGGATCTTGGCATTCCCCTGGTGGGAGTGGGGCTTCTGTTCCAAAAGGGATACTTCCGGCAGGTGGTCAACGCCCAGGGGGAGCAGATCGAAAGCTATCCCTACAACGACCCCGATTCGCTTCCGATCAGCCCGTTGCGCGGCTCGACGGGCCAATGGCTCCGGATTCCGATTCCCCTTCCGGGACGGACCCTGATCCTGAGGGTCTGGCAGGTCCGCCTGGGAATGACGACCCTCTACCTCCTCGACTCGAACGACCCGGTCAACACCCCGATGGACCGGGGCATCACCGGCGAGCTCTATGAAGGGGGCCGCGAGATGCGTCTGGTCCAGGAGATGGTCCTGGGAATAGGGGGTTACCGGATCCTTCATGCCCTGGGAATCGACGTGAACGTACTCCACATCAATGAAGGCCATCCCGCCTTCGCGATTCTGGAGAGGGCCCACGCCTGGATGGTCCGGGAGAAGATTTCCGATTTCCGCCATGCCCTTCACGTGACGCGGGCCGGAAATGTTTTCACGACCCACACTCCCGTCCCCGCCGGCTTCGACGCCTTCGATCCGGCGCTCTTCCACCAGTACTTCTCCCTCTACCAGAAGGAATGGAACCTGAGCGACAAGGATCTTCTGGGGCTGGGACGCATCAATCCCGAAGACGACAAGGAGCCTTTCAACATGGCGCGACTGGCCATCGGGGGAAGCGGCTTCATCAACGGGGTGAGCCGCATTCACGGAGAGGTCAGCCGGAAAATCTTCTCGCCCCTCTTTGAGCGATGGCCTGTGGAGGAGGTGCCGGTCACCCACCCCGACAGGACCCTCACCGTCCTCAACCATCAGAGCGGAGAGACGCTTCACCTGAAGCCCGTCAAAACTGTC
>DAIBSV010000317.1 GCA_027415455.1 Nitrospirota bacterium
TGCTATAAAACGGGCTCTTGAGAAATATCCTTTAAAAATCCGCGTAATTCATGAGCCTACCCAGGGAAACAGTTCGGCCCGGAACAGGGGCATTATGGAAGCACGTGGAGAATATATTGCTCTTCTGGACGATGACGACCTAATGTATCCCGACCGTCTTGAAAGCCAGATCTCCCTCGCAAGAGACAACCCAAAAGCAACAATCATCTATGGTCTTATAGATGTTATTTCTTACGACGGATCAAGGGTCGTGATCCCTAGGCTTGCTCCTACCGTCGAATTCTTTGTTCGACCTGTCATGGAAGACCATCCAAGGTATCGAACAGACCCGCCTCTCTTGATCGGCCCTTCCGTGATGCTATTTTCAAGAGAAACTGCTATCAAGGTAGGCCTTTTCGATACTTCCTACAATCCATTTCACACGGAAGACACGGATTTCTGCTTTCGGTTATGGCATCTGGGTCCATTTAAGGGTATCGATCGACCTCTGTCCATGTACCGGCAAGCCTCCTCAGCTTTTTTTGCAAAAAAAAGGCATGGAATGGTGGCCTGGTATCAGGCCCGAAAAAATCAGAATCTTTTTTTCAGAAACTGGCTGAACTGTATCTGGATGTTCATGACAGGAAAAGCTTGGGAAAATTCCGGGAGATCCAGGCGCAGCTTTTGCGCGAGACATCCCATGACATTCTTTCTTACCGGGACGGAAGTGAGGTAGCCCGAAGACTTCTTGGAAGAGCCATTCAGGCCAAACCCCTGGACTACAAGAATTGGAAATGGTTTTTAAGGACCTGGTACCCTAGGACTCGCCTTGAGAAATGTCTGAAAAGGGAGCTTTTGCCAACCTGTTTGAATGAGGATGTTCCGGATCTGACTCTTTTTGATCGTCTGTTCCAGCTTCCCCATGAAGCCACCGGGAAAAATCTCGGTCCGAGATTGGTTAAGCTGTTCTGGTTATTCGTCCGGAAGCCGGAAAAATTTTGTAAGGTCTTCCGGAGGGATGAACTCTTCCAGTTTTTTTGGGGGGTAAGCGGCGATTTTCAGCGTCTTCATCCGCTGATTCCGGGGGAGAAAAGAGCGGGAGAGCCATTTCCAGTTTTTGAGCTCGAAGGGCTGATCGAGAAGGGCTCTCTTTAAAAGATCTCGGGCGGCCTCCTGGCCATCAGATATTTTCAGAACGTCCTGTGAAAGCTCCCGGAGCCATCGGGAGCGGATTTTGCGAAAGCGCAAATTGGATTCCCTGGAATGGGAAATGTAGTATCTTTGGGCAAGGATCGAAAAAAACAGATTCAGATTTCGGGCTGCCCGAATCCAGTTTGAGACATTTTCTCTTTTCTTCCTTAAAAATTCCGGAGAAGGAAGACGGAAGGAGACAAGGGGAGCCGGAATTTCGATACAAGGGCCCTGTTCCCACATCCGGAGAGAGAATTCAGTATCTTCCACAAAACATGGATTGAACCGTTCGTCGAATCCCCCCAGTTGGGTAGCGAGGTCCTTTGAAAACAGGCTCACAGAGGGAGCGATGGATCGAGGGGGATCGGCAGGAAAACGGGAAGAGTCCTGAAAGAGGATCTGGGCCCAATCCTGGATGTCATTGGATTGATTGGCTTTGACGATCGTGATCCCATCAAAGGCGACATAATTGATTCTGCCGTGAATGATTGAGGCCTCTGGATTTTTTTCGATGGCCTCGATCTGTTTTTCGAGCCGATTAGGGGTCATCTTGTCATCATCATCAAGAAGGGCCACATATATTCCCTTTGCCTCCCGGATTCCCCGGTTTCGGGCGGAACTGTTTCCCTGGGTAGGCTCATGGATTACGCGAATTTTTAAAGGATATGCTTCAAGAGCCTTTTGGATAGCG
>DAIBSV010000318.1 GCA_027415455.1 Nitrospirota bacterium
AAGCAGTTCGATCCCGCCTTTCCGGAGGACCTCGCGGCGCGGGGGATCCGACTCGGTATCGCCCCTGATCTTCCGCCCCGTCATGTCGAGCTCCGATTTTCCGACAGGATCGTCGCCTTCGACCCGGCCTCCGCCGGAGATTCCCTTCGGAAAACTCTCTCCCGGGTCAATCCCGGCCTCCCTCCGGAAGGGGCAGGCCAGACCGGTGAGGGGGAGAGGCCATGAGGATCGGGATGGAGGAGGGAGTCGCCGATTTATGGCTCGCCTCCGCCGGACGGTCGATGGAGCGCCTTCTGGCCGGATGGAGTCCCGACCAGGAAGGGGGAATGGTCGTCCAGGGGGTGGGACTCATGATCGAGGCCAAGGGAATGAATCTGGGGGTGGGGGAGATATGCACGCTCCTCTCCGATCCTCCGGTCGATGCCGAGGTGGTCGGATTCCGGGAAGGGCGGACCCTGCTGATGCCGCTGGGAGATCTCGAAGGGGTGAGGCCCGGAACTCGCCTCATGAGAAAAAGCCGGATCACCTCGGTCTTTCTTTCCCACGAATGGCTGGGGCGGGTCATCGATCCCCTCGGCCATCCCCTGGACGGGAGTCCCCTCCCCGATGGGACGATCGAGATGCCTCTCCGGGGACGACCCATCAATCCCCTGAAGCGTCAGCGAATCGACCGTCCACTCGACCTCTCGGTCCGTTCGATCAATGCCCTGGCTACCGTCGGTGTCGGCCAGAAGATCGGCATCTTCGCCGGTCCGGGGGTGGGAAAAAGCACCCTGATCGGCATGATGGCCAGGAATGCCGCCGTCGATGTCAATGTCATCGCTCTGGTGGGGGAGCGGGGGCGTGAGGTCCGGGAGTTTCTCGAACGGGACCTGGGTCCGGAAGGGCTTTCCCGGTCGGTCATCGTGGTGGCGACGGGTGAGCAGCCTCCTCTCCTCAAGACCCGGGCGACCCTGTTGGCGATGTCGATTGCCGAGATGTTCCGGGATCTCGGGAAAAGGGTCCTTTTCGTCATGGATTCCCTCACCCGCTATGCAGGGGCCCTGAGGGAGATCGGTCTGGCCTCGGGAGAGCCTCCCTCGGCCCGGGGATATACCCCGTCAGTCTTCGCCCAGCTTCCGCGCCTCATCGAACGGGCCGGCTGCGGCGAGGGATCCGGATCCATCACCGGGATCTTCACCGTTCTCGTCGAAGGGGAGGACCTTCCGTCGGATCCGCTTTCGGAGGCCCTGACGGCCATCCTCGACGGCCACGTCCATCTGTCGAGAACACTGGCCCAGGACGGGGTCTTTCCTGCCGTCGACCCCGTGGGCAGCCTTTCCCGGGTGATGGTCGACATCGTGCCGGAGGAGGTTCAGGAGAGGGCCCGGGAATGGCGCCGGCTGTACGGGCTGTTCCGAAGGTCGGAAGACCTGATCCGGATCGGCGCCTATGTGGCGGGGACCGATCCCCTTCTCGACCGGGCGGTCCGCCTTCAGGAGGCCATGACGGACTTTCTGCGCCAGTCGAGGGAGGAGACCGTCTCCCTCGACCAGTCCTTTCAGGATATGGCCTCTTCCCTGGAGGAGACGGGCGAGGTTGAGCCGTGACCATTCTGAGCGGGGGAGACTCCTGAGATGGCGGAGCGCCCTTTTTCCCTGGAATCGGTCCTGTCCGTCAGGGAGGCCGAACTCGAGGCCCTCGAGCGGGATCTGGCCAAAGCCGGAGGCGATCGCTCCCGGGAGAGGGAGCGGACCCGGGAGATGCGGCGCCGGAAGGAAGAAGGGCTGGCCTTCTCCGGAGAGGCCGGCGCGCCTGCGGGGACTGGATTCCTTTCGGCCTGCTATGCGTGGCTGTCCCACATGGATCAAATGAT
>DAIBSV010000319.1 GCA_027415455.1 Nitrospirota bacterium
CAGCTGCATTGAGATCCTCGCCGGAAAGGGTGTCGAAGGCATGATTCAGCTGCCTGCATATATCGTTGTAGTCCCTGTCGAATCCGCCCACAACGCAGGACGGCATAATCTCGTTCCTGACGTCGGAGCCCATGCTGATATTCTATTTCGTTGCGACCGTGATCGGCATCCTGGCTTATTTCTGGCCCCGCATCCCGTGGTTGTAGTCGTCCACTGCCTGCTTGAACTTCTGGAACTGATCCCACGGGAGAGCCTTCTCCTTTGCCTGCTTTTCTGCCTTCTCCACGGATTTCGACAGCTCGCTCCTGCTTGGATATGCGATCTTGAACACCATGCCGGAAGGGATGTCCCCCGATCCCTCGCCCACGATGATCCTTCCCGAAGGATCCACGTAGGATACGTCGTAGACCTTTGCGAACCCCGAATCGAAGATCTGGGCGTTTATCACCTCGATCCTGTTGGGCTCGGAGGGATCAAACTGGTAATCGCGGCCGATGTAGATCGCCCTCCTGGAGGTCTGGGGGACTATGACCTTCTGCTCCACTCCGGAGTCGGTCTTCCTGTTTCCCACACCCACCTCCTTGAACTGGCTCATCCACTCGTCCACTATGATCATGTGGGCCCTGTCGCGCCTCTTTTCCCACTCATAGGCGACGGGAGCGGTGAACACGAGTGCAGCGAATACGATGCCGAAGATCAGGTCGGTGAGCTGGGGATAGGTCCGGCTCGGGACGTACCATGCCATGAACAGGATGATGATGAACAGCAGGTAGACATGGACGTTGTTCCTCAATGCCCAGTTCCTGAACCTGACCCACAGATCAGCCGAGGAGAAGCGCCTTGAGACGGAGGTGACAGATGGCGACAGTCAGCCCGAAAACTGACAATTCTGAAAGGGCAGAGGAAGCGTCGCGCAAATTCAGGGACATACTGAAGAGCCTGGGGGTCGACAGCCGCACGATCGAGCTGATGCTCGCAATGTCCCCCTACAAGGTGCAGGTGTTCCTCCACATCTACAACGGCTACAGGAACCATCCGGACGTTATCCGGAAGAAGGCAGGCGAGGACCTGGAGAGATACAGGAAGATCTTCAGGGATCGCGGGCACATTCTGACCCCCGACGAGGAGAACAGATTCCTGGAGTCCCTTCCGGATCTTCTTCTGCCGAAGATCCTCTTCCGCCTCTTTTTCGCGTCCGAGCTGAAGGAATTCTCGTCCAACATTCTCGTCTCCGCATCCGACAGGACTGCCTTCCTGACCGCGCAGGACCGCAAACCCGAGATCATAATAAGGCCATGTGCTGCAGGAGGACTGAATGGCAGACCAGGAACCGAACACGATAGATCAGCAGTTCTACATAGCGGCGATAACAAGACCCGAGGTGCTGGACTCGCCAGGCCGGAGGAAGTGGTACAAGGGCCTGATGGACTTCACCACCCACTTCTGGCCTGAGGCCCAGCGTTCCGAGGGATTCGTCAGGGACTACAACGATATATGCAGGCAGCTGAATCATGCCTTCGACACCCTTTCCGGCGAAGATCTCAATGCAGCTGTGTTTCCTCTCCTGTCGCTGTGGGCCATCGCCTGTTCCAACCTCTACTCCCAGATGGGGCTTAAGTTGCGCACAAGGAGCGGCGGACTCCTGCACGAGAAGCCGGGGGTGATGGACTGATGCCGAAGATGATATACGAAACCATGATGGAGCACACTGCCGACGGGGGAAACGATTTCCTCGTGATGGGTCCGAAGGGGAAGGGCAAGACTCTTCTCCTGCAGCACATGGCCAGGGATGCATTCCACAACGGCGAGAAGGTGATATGGGCCTCCCGGGACGTGGACACATGGTC
>DAIBSV010000031.1 GCA_027415455.1 Nitrospirota bacterium
GCCGCCTTCTTTTCGAGGAAGGGATCGTGTGAGCGATACGCGGAAGTCAGGCAAAAAAAATCAGAAGAACGGACATCTTTCGAAATCGTTTGCCGAGGGAGAGTTCCCCGGCACCATCTGGGTTGTCGGAGGGGGGCAGATGGGTGGCGTCATCGCCCGCCATCTGGCGAGCAATCGTGCGGGTGTTCGCCCGGCTCTCTCGGTCGTCGATCCCAGTCCGGAGGTGCTGAAGCTCCTGAAGGGGGAGGGAATCGAAGGAGAGACGTCCCTTCTTGCTCTGATGAAAAAGGGAAAGAGTCCCGACCTGCTTTTCCTTTGCGTCAAACCGGGCGTCTTTCTGAAGTCAGAGTCGGAGGTGTCGGACGCATTGTCGGCCCTTCCTTCGGAGGTTCTTTCGGTTTCCGTCATGGCCGGCGTCCCGCTCTCCCATCTTAGACGGAAGGTTCCGAACCTCCGCTGGGTGCGCTCCATGACCAATCTCGCACTTTCTGCCGGCAAGGGCATGACCCTTCTGACGGCCTCCCAGGAGGTGACGCACTCCGAGCAGACCCTTGTCTATAGCCTTTTTTCAGGGATGGGCCGGGCACTGTGGCTCCCGGAGGATTCTTTCGACGCGGCGACCGCCATCGCCGGTTCGGGTCCCGGATTGCTGGCTCTCGTCGCCGAAGCCCTGGCCGATGGAGGGGTCCGGGAGGGATTGTCCCGGGAGACCGCCACTCTGCTGGCCTCCTGGGCCCTCCTTGGGACGGGAGCCCTGCTGGCTGAAAAGGGACACCTTCCGGAACTCCTGAAGGCGAAGGTCGCCTCTCCATCCGGGACAACGATCGAAGGGCTGGCAGCCCTCGAGCGTCAGGGGGTTCGGGGGGCCCTGATCGAAGCGGTGCGGGCTATGGCAATCCGGTCCCGGGAGATATCCCGAAACGTTTAGACTTCATCAAGGGAGGATCTCATCAGACTCTTCACGACATTACTGAACCTGTTCACCTGGATCGTCATCATACGCGCACTCCTCTCCTGGGTGCGTCCCGATCCGCACAATCCGATCATCCGGTTCATGGACTATGTCACCGAGCCGTTTTTGGCTCCGATACGAAAGCTGGTTCCACCCGAAAAGATGGGCGGTCTCGACCTGTCCCCTTTCATCCTGATTCTGATCATTCAGGGGATCGAACGGTTCGTTTATTGATCCGGGACTTGAGTCATCTGCGTCGAACGGAGCAAAGGAGGGGTCATGCTCGATCATACAACGCTCAATGACCTTCGCGGTCGCGAATTCGGCAGGAGCCTGCGCGGATACGCCCCGGGCGAGGTGGACGAATTCATCGAGAAGCTTCTGTTCGAGGCGGGTCAGCTTGTCGATGCTGTGGGGACCCTCAACCAGCAGCTCCGGGACCTGCAGGATGAAAGGGAGGAGATCAAAAAACGGGAGGAGCAGCTCTCCGCGACCCTTGTGGCGGCCCAGGCTACGGCCGACGAATGGAAAGGACTTGCCAAAAAGGAGGGAGAACAGATTGTCAGGGAGGCGCATTTGAAGGCGGAAGAGATCCTTCAGCGGGCCCATAGGGAGTCCGAAGAGCTTCTCCGGGAGGCCAGGGAAAGGTCTCGTTCTGAAGAGGAGAGCCGGGCCCGTCTCCGGCATGAAACTGAAATGACCGTGTCTCGCCTGAGGGGGGAGCTCTCCTCCTTCGGAGACGCTCTCTCCCGCTGGGAAAAAACCGCTTCAGAGATGGGTGAAAACGCCAGTGAAACCCCCAAAGAAATCCGCTTCTGATCCCGCCGCCACTCAAAAATCTCCACGAAAAGTCTGGCGTTTCGAAATCAATGTCAAGCCTGGCCAGGCAAGACCCTGCCTCAGGCGGGAACAGAGGGGATGGATTCTCGGGGTCCGTGAACCGGCCAGGGATGGACTTGCGAACAAGGGCGTCGTCCGGGCCTTGTCGGATTATATCGGGGTGCCGGTCTCTTCTGTGTCGATCGTTCGGGGAGAGGGAAGCCGGATCAAATTGATCGAGGTCTCCGGTATCGATCCGGAGGAGGGATCCAGGAGACTTGAAGGGGCTGCGACGGGTTCGGGCCCTTGAGGGCGCGGCCGTCCTCCATCGTGCTCACAAGAGTTTCGAATGGGACGTCTTAGTCGAAGGTGACGGTTTCGCTGCGAATTTCATGTCCGTCGTCAATCCGCATTTCGATGGTGATGGAGTAAACGGGGGAGCCGCCCAGCCAGAAGGCCCGCGATGTCTCCTCCTTCGGGGCCAGTGGCTCGAACATCATGTAGGCCGGGGGAAGTTTCAGTGGAACCTCCGATCCGTTGCCGATTTTGTAATGGGCCCCCAGCATCTGGAGTTTGATGGGGTTTCCCTCAAGGGTGTATTTCATGTAGGCCACGGAGGGGGAGAGGAGCATCGACATGTTGAGCCGCCAACCCTCACCCTGGATGCTCTTGAAGGTTGTTCGCGTGCTGATGCTCCGTTGGGAGACGATCTTGTGCGGTTTTCCCAGAGGTCCGGCCTTGAAGCCGATGATCGATCCTCCGATGCCTGCCACAAGCAGAAGTCCGATGACGATATAGATGGCGATCGTGACGGGACTGAACCCCTGCTCCTCCTTGGGTCGGGAAGGGCTGTAGAGTTCTTCGTATTCGGCGGGCGGGGGACTCGGAGAAGGCGCTTCTTGCGCGGAGGACTTGTCTGGTATCGTTTTTTTCGGACCACTTTCCGGCCCTGCGCCTTGTCGCGATGCGGTCATGGACAAAAACTCCTTGGGTCTTCCTCGCCTTGCCGAATCCTGCGGCAGGTACGCTCAAACATATCTTTCAATTTTACTTCATGACCCTGGCTTGGGGCAAGGTTCTCCGAGGGGCCCCGCCAAGCGGGAAAATCCCGGTCTAGAGGGTTCTGACATCGGACCAGCGGTCGATCCCCTCGGGACAGGCCTCGCGGTCGATCCAGAACTCGGAGGGATGCATTCTCATCCCCGATTCACGCAGAACCCATTGGGTGGGGAGATCTCCTTCCGGGTCGAGGACCCTGGCAAGGATGTCGCGCTTTTCCCGGCCTGTCACAAGAAAGATTCTTGTCCCGGCTTCCGCCAGAGTGTGGTAGGACATTGTGATGCGGGGAATCCGCCCAGGTGTTTCGGGGACGGCAAGGATTAGGCGATGGCGATCGTCTTCCGGAGAGGTCCCCGGAAAGAGGCTGGCCGTGTGTCCATCGGGCCCCACGCCGAGGAGGGCGATATCGAGAGCCGGCGGGTGGGGAAGGGGGTTGCCCAGAGCCTCCGCGAGAAGCTTTTCGTATCTCAGCGCTTCCCGGTCATGGTGGGGGGCCTCCCCATGAATCCTGAAGACGGTATTTCCGGGGATTGATCCAGGGGAGAAAAAGTTTTCCTGGGCCATTCTGAAGTTGCTCTGATCACTCTCCGGAGGAACGCATCGTTCGTCGGAGAAAAACCAGTGGATTCTGGACTTCGTCTCGTCGGGCCAGGAGGCTATTTTTCTGGCCGATGCCCTCAAAAACGGGATCGGGGTGCTGCCGCCAGAAAGACCGATCGACGCGATGCGTTTCTTTTCAAGGAGGACCAAGATCCTTTGCAGAAAAGTGTCCGATCCCTTCTCTGCCCAGTCGGAGAGGGAGGGGTAAACGCAAACGACAACGGGTGGGGGGCCCTCTTCAAGATCTGTAAGGCGGGTCATCTTGCAACTCCTCGGTTTTGGGCTTCAGGAACTCGTTGACTGGCAAGCTTCCAAGCTCCCCTGAGACCTGTTTCAGGATTGTCGACAATGTGGACGGGCATTTCGGAGAGAATCTTCTGGTATCGTCCCTTGTTCGTGAAGTGATCCATGAATGAGGATCGCATGAGGAAAGGGTGAATCTTGCCCGGAATTCCGCCGGCCAGATAGACGCCCCCGGTTGCGAGCGACTTGAGGGCAAAGTTTCCGGCTTCCTGTCCCAGGAATCGGCAAAAATTTTCAAGAATCATGGTGCAGAGAGGGTCATGTCTCGAGAGCGCGGCGTGGGTGAGTGCGGCAGGAATCTCATCCTCCGGAAGGGTGGGGTCCAGCGGAAGGCCCGCTGGGGACTGTCCCTGAGTGTGAAAATGGTAGAGATTGGCGATTCCTTGGCCGGAGACCACCCGCTCGACGCTGGCATGGCCGAAGCGGGACCATAGATAGGTGAGAAGGGGGATATCGGCGGGAGATTCGGGAGCCCAGTCCGAATGTCCTCCCTCCGTCGGTATGACGATTGGTCCCTGTGCGCCTGGGACAAGGATCGACTCCCCGAGACCGGTCCCGGGAGCGACGACAACCCGGCTTCCCAGGGGATCCGGATGTCCCTCGTTGATGACAAGGGTCTCTTTTGGGGCAAGACATGTTGTTCCCCAACCCATGGCCACAAGATCGTTGACCAGCAAGACATCCCTGACGGACAATCCGAGAAGGACCCCCAGTGATTCCGTTTCGACGATCCATGGAAGATTGGTCGTCTGGCAGCGGCCATTGACCACCGGACCGGCGATACCAAAGGCTGCCCCCGCGATCGAGAAGCTTTTGGAATAGCCGGTCCGGGCCTCCTCGAGAAAGGATTCAAGGACCTTTTCGAGGGAGGCGAAGTTGCGGGAAGGGTATTCTTTTTTGAAAACGAATAGGGGGACCTGATCCTGCTCCCCTTTTTTCGGGGTCGCCGGAAATAGGCCGAGAAGGGTTTTTGTTCCGCCGATATCACCGGCCAGGATCAAAGGGTGAAGAACCGTGCTGATCTGGGAATTGACGGGGGAAGGGTTTTCCACGACACCACCTTTCTGCCGATCTTCGTTCGAAGTCCGGGGGCTCGTTGACCATTTCGTTATGGGGGCCATGTGTCTGAATGCCGAGTTTCTTGACAGAAACTGAACCGGGTCTTTATGATCATAAAATGTTGCGGCAAACTTGTCATCTCTATTCCTCTCTGTCCGCAACCATATGGATTCTTTGCCTTGCTCCCATCTGAATGAAAGGCACCACTCCCATGGCGATCCCTCTTCAGCAGGCCCTGAAAGTCGGGGCATATGTAATGCAGAAAAAATGGAAAAAAGAAGAAAGGTTTCCCCTCGTTTTGATGCTCGAGCCCCTCTTCAGGTGCAATCTCGAGTGTGCCGGATGCGGAAAAATCCAGTATCCCGAGGAAATCCTTCGAAAAAGACTGTCTCCCGAGGAGTGTTTTCATGCCGTCGAGGAGTGTGGTGCACCGGTGGTCACGATCGCAGGGGGCGAGCCCCTCATTCATCCGGAGATCTCCGAAATCGTCAAGGGGATGATCGATCGCAAGAAGTTCGTCTATCTTTGTTCCAACGGGATTCTTCTCGAAAAATACATGGACCGGTTTTCCCCTTCTCCCTACCTGACCTTCAGCATTCATCTCGATGGACTGAGGGAAACCCATGACCGCCTTGTCTGCCGGGAGGGCGTTTTCGATACGGCTGTCCGGGCGATCAAGGCTGCAACGAGCCGGGGTTTCCGTGTGACCACGAACACGACGGTGTTCGAAGGGGAAGATCCAGGGGAGATCCGGAAGTTCTTTGACTTCGTGAAGGAGCTGGGGGTGAACGGGATGATGATTTCCCCGGGATATTCCTATGATTGGGCTCCGGATCAGGAGCATTTTCTCAAAAAGGACCGGACCCGGAATCTGTTCCGAATGATTCTTTCCGACCGTGCCGGCAAGGGGTGGAATTTCAATCACAGCCCTTTTTATCTGGACTTCCTTGAGGGACAGAGGGACTATGACTGTACCCCATGGGGCAGTCCCAACTATTCCGTCCTTGGGTGGCAGCGTCCCTGCTATTTGTTAAATGAGGGGTATGCCTCCTCTTACAAGGAACTCATAGAAGAGACGGATTGGAGTCAATATGGACCCTCGTCCGGTCATGAAAAATGCCGGGATTGCATGGTTCATTGCGGCTTCGAGCCTTCTGCCGTCGGAGACGCCACATCCTCGCTAAAAAATACCCTTCGCTCCATTTCGAGTCTCCTTCCCGCCGGCTGAACGCGGAAGGAAAGAGTTCGAATGTCAACGTATGTCGTGGGGGATCTGCATGGACAGATCTCCCTGCTTCTCGCACTCCTCGACAAGATATCATTCGATAGGGAACGGGATCGCTTGATTGCAGTGGGAGATGTGCTCGACCGGGGGGCCCGGGTGGGCGATCTTCTTCTTTTCCTGCATGACGCTTCGATGGCGGGGTGGTTTCTGTCGGTCAAGGGAAATCACGAGGAGTCCTTTCTCCGGTTCCGTTCCGGAGAATGGGTCTCCTGGTACACCACTCCGGCTTTTGGAGGGGAGGCCACTCTCTCCTGCTTTGCCGACATTGGGGAAAGACAGTCCAGGGTCATGGAGGAGTGGATTTCCTCATGGCCTCTCGTCTGGTCGGATGAAAAAGCGATTGTCGTCCATGGCAGCCTTCCCCCCGTCCCCGGAACAAGTCTGGGCGATCGCGACCTTTGTGAAACAAGGATTTCCGGGGGAGAGGGAGGCCATGAGTGTCTGGAGCTTCGCCCCCCCAATCTCTATCCGTCATGGGATGGCAGACTTGTTGTTTCAGGGCATACCATTGTCCGTAAAGCCGGATTTTGGAAAGACGGGATCGCGTTGGTTGATACGGGGGCTTACCGGACCGGCATTCTGTCTGCCTTTTGTCTTGAAACAGGCCAGTTTCACAGGGTGTCAGGTGTCCCCGAGTAAGGCAAGGGGGTCAAGGCTGGGGAGGCGTGGCGAGAATCTTTCGTGCCGCTTCGATTCCCGATGTAAAACTTTGGGAAACGGAGACCCCCGACAAATAGGATCCCGCCAGATGAATTCCCTCCGGGAGAGTTTCCGTGAGCCTTTCGATGCGGGTCCGATGGCCGAGCGTGTACTGGGGAATCGCTCCCTCCCACCGTTGAATGCGAAGAAAGTCCGGCTGTCCCTTCGACCCAAGGATCGTCTCCACCTCTTTTTGGACGATGTCGATCAGGTCTTCATCAAAGGCAAAGGCCAGTTTCGGGTTGGGCATTCCTCCTACGAATACCGTCAGAAGAACCTGACCTTCCGGGGCTCTTCCGGGAAAGAGCGAGGAAGAAAAAAGAATTCCTAGAATCTTTCTCCGCTCCTTCGTCGGGACAAGCAGTCCGAACCCGTCCAATGGGTGGGAAACGTTTTTCCTGGAGAATCCCATGGAGACCACTGCAATCGGGGCATAGGGGATTTCGGATAATGGACCTTCGGATTCAGGGCTGATCTCCTGCAGAAGCTCCGATGTCTGGGTTGCGCTTCCTGCAAGAACAACATGGCGAGAATGAAGGTAGTATGTTTCTTCGTCAAAGAGAAGGGCTGTCCTGAATCCTTCTGAGTTACGGGTGCATCCGATGACCTCGGCATTGGTTCCTGCATCGGTACCGAGACGATCGGCGAGGGCTTTTGGAAGGAGTCCCATCCCTTCGGAAAAGGAAAAAATAGATCGGGTCAAGGGGGAGGAGGGGGGCTTCTGTCCCCATTGCATCGCCAGGGCTCCTCGAATAATTGATCCGTAGCGGTCCTCTAGGGCGGTCAGGCGTGGAAAGGTATCCTCCATGGAAAGAATCTCGGGGCTGGAGGCATAGACTCCCTTCACGAACGGATCGATGATCCAGTCGAGAAAGTCCGATCCGAAGCGCCGGGAGACAAATTGAGCGACGGTTTCTTCGGTCGGATCTTCGGGGTCGTTCGGCTCATAGGGAGGGATGAATGGCTCCTGAAGCAGCCTGAGTTTCCCTTTCAGTGACAAGGCTGGCGTCGTAATGGCTTCCAGGATCGAGGTCGGGAGTGGGACAGGTTTCCCTCCCTTGAGGATGAATCGCCTCTTTCCCGTCAGGCCGGCCTGAACAACCGCTCTTTCCAGTCCGAGCTTTACAACGTAGTCGAGAAGTGGATCCTCAGGGCGCAGGAATAGGCTGTTGGGACCGGTTTCGATCCGATAGCCGCCTTCCGAGAGGGTCCGAATGACGCCACCAAGGTGGTCATTTCTTTCCACGAGGCGGACGGATCGGCCGTGTTCTTTAAGGTGGACTGCGCAGGCCAGTCCCGCAATTCCACCTCCTACGATAAGAGTTTCTATATCGATATGTGACACTCGGCTCTCCGTCAGGGTCTTGCGTTGATCACCAAAGACATTTGTTCGGGCGGGATAACTTTATCCACTTGGAGTCGCGAGGTCAATATTGTGCGTAGCTTGCATGGAGAAAGCCTTCTCGCCGTCCACGCCTTGCGGCTTGATTCTATCGCATACAAACCTGGATTGCCCGGGCTGAAAGGCGCGGGATGAAGGATGGCAGAGAGGACATTCCCCTCCCGCCTGATGGGAGAGCCCACGCATCTGCTTAAGCGATCTGGGAGGTCTGACTACTCTTTTTTTGGGAAAGCCAATCCATTACAATAAAAAGAATGTGGATCGGACAGGCTGCATTTTATCGGGTCGGGTTCGGTGGATGGTTTTATCCTAAATAATTTTTCAGGAAGGAAAAACTGCTGATGGATGTCCAGATAGAGCCCCTTGAGGGAGCACAGCGTAAATTTCGGGTCGTCTTCTCCGACGCGGATGTGAGGGCGAAGGTTGAAAAGGAAATTCGCTCTACCGTCAAGACGTTGAAAGTTCCCGGTTACAGGGTGGGGCATGTTCCAGCCTCCTATGTTCGATCCCGTCCCCCCTTTCTGGCGTCGATCCATGAATCGGTCACGGATTCCTTGCGTCAGGCGGCGATTGATGCCCTCGTCAACCAGGAATCGGGAACGGTTGTTTTCCTTGATCCAGAACCTTTCTCTGTCTCCGGTGAGCATGAAAAGGCGGGAATTACCATTTCCGGAACCCTTGAATGCTTTGCCATTCCGGATGATTTTGTGTGCGAAGGAATCTCTTTGGCTCCCGAATCGGCTCCGACGGTGACCAAGTCCGAGATCCAGGAGGAAACAGCGTCCTTGTCTAAGCGTGCTGGGACGCAGTTCCGGAAAGACCTTCCCGAGGATGCCCCCATCGAGGAGGGGGATCTGGTGTCGTTTTCCTTTTCCTTCACTCATCCGGACACGGGACTTCCTTACGAGAACAGGCAGACAATCAATGTGGGAGATCCCTCCCATCCAGAGTCTCTGACCCGATCCCTGATCGGACGCAAGGTCGGGGAATCCTTCTCTGAGCGACTTCCGTTCAATATTCCAGGTGCAAAAAAGGGGGATAAGGGTCGGGTTGAAACTCTAGACGCCCAGATTAAGATCGAGAGTCTCAAGCGGATTGAGCCGGCGACTCCTGAGGAGCTTCTCAAGGCCTTGTCCTCTGGTCAGGAGAACCAGGCCTCGTCGGAATCACTCGAGGGATTGGTCGAGAAAAGAATTCTTGAACGCAAGGTTTCGGAATTGCTGACCAAAAAGCTGGAGGAGCTTGTGCTTGAGGTCCTGTCGCGGAACCCGATCGCCGTTCCGGAGCGCAGGATCGATCTTGAGGTTGAGCGCATGGTTTCTGCCGGGATGGCCGCGAGCGATATCGACAAAGAGCAGGTCCGTCGGGATACGCTCTGGTGGTTCATTCTCGACGCCCTTTCTAAGAAGATGAACATTCAGCCGGCCATGGGCCGTGTTGAACAGGAATATCTGGCGCTCGTTCGCCAGAGCGGGAATCCAGGAAATGACGAGGTCAGACGCAGGGAATTTGTCGAGCAGGCCTTTCTCTCGGCCCGCCGAAGGCTCACGGAGGAAATTATTCTCAGGCAGTCGACATTTTCCGGGTGGGAGGAATTTTTTGGTCCCGAAGGGCTTCTCTCGAAACTCGGCTGGAATGATTTCGGAGTTCGTCCCGAACCTCACGACCATTCGTCCCATACCCATCACGACCACGAAGGGCATGACCATCACCACGATCATGATCACACGCATTGAAATGATTAGGCCCATGAATGGTTTTGAATCCGGATTGCCGACCTATAAAAAGAAGGATTGTCGCTCATGCTGATACCGATGGTTGTCGAACAGACGAACAGGGGAGAGAGAGCCTATGATATTTACTCCCGGCTTCTCAAGGACAGGATCATCATTCTCGGTACGGCCATTGATGATAACGTGGCCAATCTGGTGATTGCGCAGATGCTCTTTCTCGAATCGGAAGATTCTTCAAAGGACATCAATCTCTATATCAATTCTCCGGGTGGAATCGTTACGGCCGGTCTT
This sequence comes from Nitrospirota bacterium, assembly GCA_027415455.1. Next base: position 10,203 of record DAIBSV010000031.1, read on the forward strand.
GCAATCTATGATACGATTAAATTCATCAAGCCGGATGTCTCGACCATCTGCATCGGTCAGGCTGCCAGCATGGGGGCCTTCCTTCTCTCGGCCGGGACGAAGGGGAAGAGATTTGCCCTCCCCAATGCACGGATCATGATTCACCAACCGATGGGGGGGTTCCAGGGTCAGGCCACAGATATCGAGATTCATGCAAGGGAAATTCTTAAGCTCAAGGCAGATCTCAATAGAATGCTTGCCGAACATTGTGGCCAGCCCATTGAGAAGATTGCCGTCGACACGGACCGTGATTACTTCATGTCTTCGCAGGAAGGGAAGGACTATGGTCTGATCGATTCCGTCATCTCCACCCATCGTCCGGACCAGAAGGCAGGGTCTGTCTAATCGAGAATCTTATGTCAGTGAGGATGCTATGGCAGGCAAGGATCGCAAGGATAAAAACAATGTCGGGGATAGTGGAGTCGCGTGCTCCTTCTGCGGAAAGAGCCGCGAGGATGTGCGACGCCTGATTTCCGGGCCGGGTGTCTATATTTGCGATGAGTGCATCGAGCAGTGTTCGGCGATTATTTCTGAGTCCTGGGAGGAAGAGCAGGAAAGGTCATCCGCCCCCAATCTCATGAAGCCAGCCGAAATCAAGAAAGCCCTCGATCAGTACATCATCGGTCAAAGCAGGGCCAAAAAGATCCTCTCTGTCGCTGTCTACAACCATTACAAGCGGGCCCGGGCCAACAAAATTGCCGAAGATGTGGAGCTTCAGAAGGGCAACATCATCATGCTGGGGCCGACGGGGACAGGGAAGACTCTTCTCGCCCAGACCCTGGCCCGCATTCTTGATGTGCCGTTTGCGATTGCCGACGCCACAACCCTGACAGAAGCGGGATATGTGGGTGAGGATGTCGAGAACATCATCCTGAAGCTGCTTCAGTCGGCCGACTATGATGTGGAGAAGGCTGAATGGGGAATCATTTATATCGACGAAATCGATAAAATTAGCCGCAAATCCGAGAATCCCTCCATCACGAGAGATGTCTCGGGTGAAGGGGTCCAGCAGGCTCTTCTCAAGCTTGTGGAAGGAACGGTGGCGAATGTTCCTCCCCAGGGGGGGCGAAAGCATCCTCACCAGGAGTTCATTCAGGTCGACACGACGAATATCCTCTTTATCTGCGGAGGAGCCTTCGTCGGGCTCGATTCGATCATTTCCCAACGTCTCGCGAGAAAAACCATGGGATTCGGGGCCGAAACCTCACCCTCTCAGGATCGGACCCTCTCAGGAAAGCTTTTGATGGAGGCTCGTCCGGACGATCTTCTGAAATATGGGATCATTCCCGAGTTCATCGGTCGTTTCCCGGTGATGGCGATCTTGGAAGATTTAGATGAGTCCGCATTCCTTCAGATTCTGACCGAGCCAAAGAATGCTCTCGTGAAACAGTTTGAAAAACTTTTTGCCATCGAAAAAGTCAAGCTGAGATTTACGGAGGGAGCCCTCAAGGCCGTCGCTCACAAGGCCTTTACCCAGAAAACGGGTGCACGGGGCCTTCGCGCGATCCTCGAAGAGGTCATGCTCGATCTGATGTATGAGATTCCTTCCCTTCAGAATCTTTCGGAAGTCATCATCTCGGAGGCCACAATCAATGAACGCGAGGCCCCGACGCTCATCTGGGGCGACAAGAAAAAGGATGTGGCGGGACCGGATGACAGTCGGGGATCCCTGTCCGCCTGAACGAAGGCCCCGGATAAGGTTAAGGCTTTGATTCACCGCCCTGGGAATGAGCGGAAGGTCGGGTCAGGGTAAACCGGATATCTGGAAAAGACTGCGCATTCAGATTCATGTGGGCGAGTTTGACGACAAAGGAATTCGGGCTTTGCACAAACCTTGGAAACAAGAGGATTCCTTTTCGTTCATATCCCGGGAAAAGCCTGGCTGAGGGAATGTAGGTCATCCGGATCAGTTTGCGGGCTATCCGGATCGGCTTGGCCGATCCCAGGAATCCATTTGACACACTGTCCTGGGCTTCGTCCACGCTGAGGGCTCTTTCGACCTGTTTCGGTCCCCTTTCAAGGAAAAAGTTCATCGGATCAAAATCTAGATAGCCGGATCCGTTGTTTTTGACCGTGACAAGAAAGGCGTTGAACTCCGCATTCAGGAGCGAGTTGTAGTAGGGGGAACCCTTCGGAATATAAGAAAGGGTGAAGGTGATTCCGTCGATGGTTTGCGAGGGAGGAATGACGGCATAGTTTGTGTCGACGAGGTGGAATCCCTTGAGATAGAAAAGGCTGGTGGCAATCCTGTTCCCGATGGATACAAAAATGATGACAAGGATCGCAACGATCAGGACGAGGGTATAATTGATCTTGGGCTTCAACGGAACATTCCTTTCTATTAGATTAACGTGAACAATTTCATCAGGAAACGGGGGTTTGGCCCCCTGATTTTGATTGTCCTCGCTTCGCTTTCCATCCTATCCGGATGCGCCCATTCCGGTGGCCCTCATCCATTCCGCTCCCAGCAGGGACTTCTTGCACCGTTGGAAGACCCGGACTTCCTTGTCTCAGACCCGTCCTCCCTCTCTCTTTATCTGGGGGACCTTTTTAATGCCAGGGGAGAGGGGGGGACGGTCCTTTTCGGCCATCGGCTGGCGTCGAAGCTCCGAGCTGTGGAGGGAGAACAGGTTGCATCGGTCTGCCGATCCATTCCCTGCTATGCGGATGCGGCACGCAAGCTTCATTATAAGTTCATCCTTGCCGCCACCATTCAAAAGGATGTAACAAAAGGCGGCTCCGAGGAAATCCTGACCCTCACCCGATGGTCTGTCGATCCGTTATTTCCGGAGGTGACGGTTCCCGTCACCTTTTCCATGAAAGGACAAGCCCCGTCCTACGAAAAGCTTGTCGAACGTGGGGTCTCCCGGATGATGCGCCGGGTCGAGGCTCTTTCCAGCCGAAAAAATGTTGCGGGGCCCGAAGGAGCAGCGAAAAAAATACGGAAGCTTGTGGCCGAAGGAAAAGTGGATCTCGCCCTCCGCCAAGGGGAGGCCATCTTTAAAAACGGGTCGAGCCCTCCCCATTCGATCGAATTCTACTCGACATTGTACCGTCTGGAAATGAGCGCTGGCAAACCTGAAATGGCCAGAAGGGTGGGAGAAGAGGCCATCCGGCTCCGACGCGCCTCTTCTGACCTGTTCCTGGAAATGGCGAGGAATGCGAGGGATGCCGGAGAGTTGAACAGGGAAAGGAATATCCTGTTCGAAGGTCTCTCCCAATACCCCGAAGACCGCTTTTTCTGGAGAGAACTCGTCGATGATTCTATCGACAAGGGAGATTTCTCGCAGGCTTTTAAAATCATTCATATTTTTAACAAAAGAAATGGTTCGTCTCCGGCACAGCCTTCTTTTCGCTGGGAGGTTTATGCTTGTCTTGTCGGGCTTGACCGAGGAGACGAAGCCGACCTCTGGTATCGCCGCTATATTTTAAAACACAAGGTCGGAGAAGTGCTGCCGAAGCCATTCATGGCCCATGCCATGGTCATTCGTGAACTGCAAAAGGGCGAATGGAAAAAGGCAGAAATGAAAGCCCGGGATTATATTGCCATGGGGGTCCGTTCCAGAACGCTTTATACGGATTGGATGATAGCCATGGGGGCTGACAACAATCCCATCGGCGAAGCCCATGCGGCCAGACTTGCCATTTCAGCGGGTTTCAGCTCCCGCTGGATCCGGGATCAGCTTGCCTATCTCGAGCAAAAGGGGTACTGATATCCATTGACGATTCCGAATATTCTTTCTGTTTTGCGGATTCTCCTGGCTCCAGTCTTTTTCGGACTTGTCGCCTACAAGAATATGACCTGGGCCTTCTGGGTTTTTTTTGTCGGTGGTCTGACGGACAGTCTGGACGGACTCCTGGCCCGTCTGCTGAATCAAAGATCAAAGCTCGGAAAAACTCTGGACCCTGTCGCAGACAAGGTATTTCTCTCCTCCGCGGCACTCTCCCTCGGGTGGTACGGCATCATACCGCGCTGGGTCGTCATTGTTTTTGTAACGCGGGATATTCTTCTGGTATCAGGCGTTGTTCTTTTGAAGCTTGTCGACAGTCCGATTCCGGTGGAGCCCCATGCTCTAGGAAAGACAACAACGGGATTCCAGGTTTTTTACCTCGGGTTTGTTGTCATGAATATTTCCGGTATTCACTTCAATGCATTGATCCCAGCCCTGCAGGTAGGATCGGTGATATTTTCATTCCTGTCAGGGGGATATTACATTTTTCGCGGGCTCTCCTGGGTCCAGAAGGAAAAAAATGGAAGCAATCGAAGTTCTTGACCCTTCGAGCGGAGAAAAAAGTGCGCTCGGCCTCCTGGTCAAGGAAGTCATTCCGGAAAGTCCCGCCTGGGATGCAGGGATAATGCCTGGAGACCGCTTGATGGCAATCAATGGCATTGTTCTCCGGGATCTAATCGACCTTGAGTTTTTTCAGTCCGACTCTGACGTTCTCATCAAATATAAAAACGGAAACGAAATACGGTCCATAGAAATTGAAAAGGATCCCGATACCTCTCTCGGAATCGTCGTGGATCCCCCTCCGATTCGCCGTTGTCCCAACGACTGTGAATTTTGTTTTGTGGACCAGATGCCGGAAGGAGGGCGCAAGTCCCTGTACATACGGGACGAGGATTATCGGTACAGCTTCTTGTACGGAAACTTCATTACCCTTACCAACC
>DAIBSV010000320.1 GCA_027415455.1 Nitrospirota bacterium
ATATATGGTCCGAGCGGGATGTCAAGTCCCCCTCGTTAAGGCTTCCCCATAAGAGGAAACGCACTCATTGTTCAATAAAGTCGAAGGCTTCGAGAACCATTTTTTTTGACGAACTCAGAGTGCCGAAGGCTCTGGGATAGGAATTCCGCTCCTCCTTCTTGCTGATAAGGGAATTATAGGACGCACCTGTGCCGTTGACCCCTTTGGGGGTCGTTCTTTCTTGATCGATCCTTGGAACGGTTCGCCACTGTCCGGATTCGTCTGCCTCTCGATGTCTTCCTCGTGGGGAAGGAATCGGATGCGCCAATATATTGGACCTCACGGAGAGTCTCCGGGGCCATGATGGATATGCGCGCCTGAAGGGCCCTGATCGGTGTTAAGTCGTCGGCCTCTGGGGGCCATTCTTTTTCGGGCTCACTTCAGGAGTTGACCGTTCCAGCCATCATCCGGGCTTTGGCACTCCGTCTTGCGGAAGGATTATGTCATCGTTCTCTCAAACGTTCTCGAGAAAAAGGGCTCATGCCGTCATGGTCTCGCCTCCGGTCATGCATGGGCCGGATTGTAAGGGACCTCTTTTGTCCAGACCGCCCAGAGAATACGAACAAGCTTGTTGGCGATGGCGACGACCGCCACATTTCTGTGGCTCTTGCGGGCCAGAAGCGCTTCGCACCATTTTCGAAATCGTCCGTCGCCGATGATGCCTTTGGGGGAGAGCTCAAGACTTCTCAACGCGGCTCGGGCTCCATGGATGAGGAGCGTCCTCAGGGTGACATCCCCGCGTTTGGTGATATGACCCAGACGAATCTTGTCTCCGGAGGTATTCTGACGCACCACGAGCCCCAGATAAGCGGCCATCGCCCGTCCATTCTCGAAGCGTCGGGGATCTCCGATGAGGGCCAGCAGGGCGGCAACAGTCAACGGGCCAATCCCCGGAACGGAATTCAGATGAGGAGCGGAGGCATTTTGTCGCGTCAGGGAATTCATTTGCCGCTCGATCTCGAGAATACGGCGCTCAATGTCCTGCCAATGTGTCTGAAGGCTCAAAAGACACGTTTTGAGCGTCAGGGTGAGTCCGATGTTCTCCTCGGAAAGAATCGCCGCCAAGGCGTTCCGAAAGGACGCCACTCCCTTGGGGGCCGGGAGGCCTCTTTCCAGAAGAAACGCCCGGATTCGATTGGTCAGAGCAATCCTTTCTCCGAGCAGACCCTGTCGTGCGGCCAGAAGGGTTGCCAGGTCCTGCTGATCGCTTGTCTTGACGGGAACGCAGAACGTTTTTGGGTTGCGCGACGCTTCTCCGATGGCCTCCGCATCGTTGTAGTCATTTTTCTGGTTCAAGGCATACGGTTTGACACGATGCGGAGGAATCAGCAGCGGCGTATGGCCCAATTCCTGGCACTTCTGCCCCCACCACTGGGATCCCGCACACGCTTCCATCGCGACAATGACCTTCTCGGGAATGTTCATCAGCCAGTCGAGAAAGGCCGCGCGGGTAAACTTCTTACGAAAAACCGTCTTTCTGTCGTGATCGAGGCCCACTACATGAAAGATGCTTTTGGCCAGGTCCACACAAACACGTTCAATCGAAGAGGTCTCGAGGGTGGGAGAAGGCTTTGTCGCTCTCTGGATTTTTGTCATCATTCCTCCGATAATGAAACGGCTGGGTTGTATTGGGGGAAGGCGATTGCATTCGTCTTCCCCTTTTTTCGTCTCGGGGAGTATACCCTTGAAGGAGCGGAGTTCCTACCCCAGAACGTACGGACCATTCCATTATATATGGTCCGAGCGGGATGTCAAGTCCCCCTCGTTAAGGCTTCCCCATAAGAGGAAACGCACTCATTGTTCAATA
>DAIBSV010000321.1 GCA_027415455.1 Nitrospirota bacterium
CCGCCCTGGTGAACATCGCCGCCACAAAGTCCCAGATCAAGGACGCGAACTTCGCCAAGGAGACCTCCCGGTTTGTTCGGGACCGGATTCTTCAGCAGTCCGGAACGGCGGTTCTGGCCCAGGCGAACCAGATCCCCCAGGCGGCGATCAAGCTGATTCCGTAGAAGGGAAAAATGGATTTGGGAGGTTGACCCTGCTAAAGTCTGAAGTATGAAATGCCGATAGGTGACTTGAGGGACTCCGTTTCCCAAATTCATGGAGGATCAGTATGAGCGACCCCAAGGTGACGCCGCCGGGATCGGCCCGGATACCGGACCGTCCTGAAAAGCTTTCGAAGAAGGCGGCCGTCGGTGAAACCGACAATGAAAGCAGAAAGTCTCCGGCTCCGGTGGCCCGGATTGTGGAGTCAGACGTACTGGAAATCTCGGGACCCGCCCGACAGGTGGCCCGCTTGCGCGAGGAGATATCCAAGGTGCCTGAAGTGCGGGAGGAGCGGATCGCCGAGTTGCGCGAACGGATCAAGAACGGAAGCTATGCGGTTCCCTCCAGGGACGTGGCGAAAAAGATGATCGCCTGGGGCAAGGATCACGGAGGCGCCCCCTCCGGCTCCTGAAGGGACCGGAAAGGATCGAATCATGGACAGACATGACACAGGTTCGGCCGAACAGGAAAAAAGTGGTGGAGACATATCGGAGACCTTTTCCGAGATCGCTCTCCTCGTCACCGTCCTCGAACGGGAGCGGGATCTCCTTGTCGCCGGCGACTGGGAGCGACTCGATGCCGTCCTTGAGGAAAAGGAGCGGAGATCCCGTCGCCTGGGCGAACTTTTATCAGGTCTGTCCCCGGAGGAGCTCGATGGGGCGTCCGGAGAGGAGACATCCCTTCGAGGCCTCCTGACCCATCTCTCCGAGCTCGTCTCCGTCAATCTTGTCCTGGCCCGGGAGTCGTCCCTGATGGTCGAGCAGGTCCTTCGCGAGATCTCGCTCGAGGCGGAAGGGGGAGGGACTTACGGATCCAGCGGTGAAGTCGGGAACGCCCGTCCACAGCCCGCCATGGTGTCGACCCGGGGCTAGGTTCTGTCCTGAAAATCCTGGAGGGGAACAATGTCGGGTATTATCGGGGTCATGAACATCGGCCAGTCCGGGATCGAGGCCAACGAGGCGGCCCTCAAGACCGCTGGACACAATCTTTCCAATGTCAACACGCCCGGGTATTCCCGGGAGCGCGTCAATTTCGAGCAGCACGTTCCGGACATGGGCCATCCGGGAATGATGGGATCCGGGGTCGATGCCCAAAGGATCCGGCGTGTGGTCAATCATTTCCTGGAAAACCAGTCGACCCGCCAAAAGACGACCCTCGGCTTCTGGGAATCCTCCCGAACCTCTCTGGGAGAGATCGATTCCTACTATTTCCATGCCCAGTCGGAAGGGCTTTCCCGGGACCTCTCCCGTTTTTTCAACCATTGGGAAACGGTGGCCAACCATCCCGCCGATCGGGCCGCCCGGTCAACGCTCATCACCTACGGCCGCAATCTCGGCCAGGATTTTCACCAGATGACCGCTCTTTATGCCGAGGCCCGGAACCGTCTGGGCCACCAGATCGAGGACCAGGTCACGAAGATCAATGCGCGCATTGCGCGGATCGCCGAACTGAACCACAGCATTCTGGCGGCCCGGGGACGGGGCGAGGACCCGAACACCTTTTTGGACGAGCGCACCCGGCTGGCAACCGAGGTTTCACGGCTTACGAATGCCCATTTTTTCCATGACAAGGACGGCTCCCTGAACCTTCATCTGGGGGGCCAGTCGGCCTTTTCGGCGGATAAG
>DAIBSV010000322.1 GCA_027415455.1 Nitrospirota bacterium
TTCTGCACGGAAGGGATCTTTGTCTTTCCCTGTTTTTTTCCCGTGACGCGCGACCGTCTGGTCCTGGAAACTGGACCCTTTTATATGAAAGACTCCACGCAGCCTTCGCGGAATTCCTCCTCTGGAGTGGACAGCCGACGACGATGGAGCTGCGGTGTTCTCCCTCAACATCCGCCAATGCGTCCCCCTCAAAAAACACCAACGGATCTTTTTGCTTTCGGGAGAGCGTCCGTGGGGACCTGATGCAAAACGGGGCCAAGGTCCTCGGCGGTGCCTTGGCCGTCGGGCGGGGGGGGATCGTCTATCAGGGGTCAGTCCAGATCCCCGGACAAAATCCTGAAGTCTTGTCAGGCCTCTTCGAAGAGTGGTATTGTTCGATAGGGTGCCAAAGGATCGATAGGGCTTTGTTGGTAAAGGAGAAAGCCATTGGGACAGATGGATCCCTTTGTACGGGTTGATCTGACCAAGGACCATTCCCCCCCCTCGGAACCCTTGGCCGTCGACGTTCGCGACTCCCAGGGGAGACTCGTCGTCCGGGCCGGGGAACGGGTCACCTCGTCCCTCATGGACCGTCTCAGGAAAATGGGGATCCTGGAAATCTTCGTCACGACTTCGGAGGCTTCTTCCGCCGACTTCTGGCTTCGCTGGGGGGAGGATTGGCTTCGAACGGCAAGGAGCCGGCTTCTCCTTGTGACTCCCGAGACGGGAGTGCCGAAGGAGATGCTCGATCGCTTTGACGGAGCGCTTGAAAATGCTGTAAAGGAGACGGTCCGCCAAAGGATTCGGTCCATGGAGCCTTGATGGAGAAGGGGGTCGACAATCCCCGGGGATGCCGTTAGATCCCTCCATTCAGGAACAATTCGGAGAAAACTTCATGAACCAGAAACTCTCTCCTTCCCCGAACCCTTCTCCACAGGGCCGACCTTCGACAGACAAGCTTTTCGAAAGAATTTCCAGCATCGACCATCTGCCGACCCTTCCGGTCATCGTGAGGACAGCCCTTTCCTATCTTGACGACCCGGATGTCTCCATGGCCCGACTGGCTCGGATCATCGAAGAAGACCAGTCGATGGCTTCCCGTATCCTGAAAGTGGCAAACTCTCCCTACTATGCCCGGTCCGGAAAGATCGGCATGATCCGTGAAGCGATCCTTCTTCTGGGTTTGAACGGAATCCGGGGACTGATCCTTTCGATGTCTGTCCTTCAGCTTGTGGCTGGCCGGGAGGGGGTGCTCAAGCTCTGGAAACATTCCTTTGCCGTTTCGATCCTTTCGCGGATCCTGGGCGAAAACCTCGCCGTTGGCCAGCCGGAGGATCTGGCAACGGCCGGACTGCTCCACGACTTCGGGAAGGTCATCTACTATCTGGACTTCGAACCCTGGATTCCCGATCTGATGAGAAAGGATCCAGGGATTCCAGACTGGCGGTTCGAAGAGGATCTGTTTGGTGCGAGCCACGCCTTTGTCGGATTCCGGCTGGCCTATTTCTGGCATTTTCCCTCCTCGATCCGAGTTCCGATCGGATGGCATAACAATCCTTCGAAGGCACCTTCCTATCAGCTTGAAACGGCGATTGTCGCACTTGCAGACGGTCTCGCCACCCTGGCCGGATTCGGTCTCGAAGAGGCTCCCTGTCCGGAGTCGACGATGTTCGACGCCCTTCGCTCTCTGGACCTGACGGAAAAACAGCTGGAGGTTGTTCTGCAACTTCTGATGGAGAACCTCCCCAAGTTGGAGGCTCCGGATTTCTGATCATTCCCCGTCGGCACAGCGCTCCGTCGGGCCTGACGTGCGGGCGTCCCGCATCATGGAAACGC
>DAIBSV010000323.1 GCA_027415455.1 Nitrospirota bacterium
AGAGCACCGATCCGGAAATGCACGGCGCTGAAATAATTGACCCGTCGGCATGCTTTCCTGCACCCAATCGGGATGAGTCCAGGTTCTCTGATCGGGAAATACCGACCGAGATCATCGCCCCGGGGCGGATTCGAAGACAGAGTCGATCGGCGAGAGCCCTGGGGTTCATCATGAGGTTTGATCCAACTTCATCGAGAGGGGAGGACTTCACCGCCCTCTGACTCCCCCAAAAACCATGGTTTTTCGTTGCGCAAGAGAAAAATTAGGGACAATTTTCCATGAATTGACAGAATCCTGGGAGGTGCTACTCTAAAATACAGAGAATGGTTTTCAAACTCATATCTTCTTCCCCGGGCGAGGCCCCTCGAAGAAGATCCCCTTTTCGGTCGATCTCCCGTCCCGGAGTGAAAAGGGTGTCCGGGAAGTGCTTAAGGAGTGTGCCATGGATGCCTCGGAGGTGCTCCTCAGAAAAGCCGAGATCATCGGTCTGCGGGCACCGGTCGATGTCGTTCCGGATCCCACTGTCGAGGGGTTCGATCAATGGAAGGCCGGCTTGCTCACCTATTTCGGGTGTGCGATCGACAGTTATCTCGACAAGAACCATGTTCCGATGATGACGGACGACATGTTCGAAGCCATGAAACATGGCTTTGCCCGTCTGGTTCTGTCCCAGCCTTACGTCGAGGCCCCGCTTCAGCCGATGGAACCGACCCCCCGACAGATCGAGAGCCAGATCATCGACGAAGTCTTCGCGGAGCTCAAAACCATCCCTCACCACTGCACCCATTGATCCCTCGTTTTTGACCGGGATCCGGGGAAGGGAAAAAATCGTGCCCTTCCCCTTCCTCTTTTCTCCTTGTCTCCCCCTTTCCCTGTGGGGGTGGTCATTGGCATCAAAACTCCTTTCAAGTCGCTCCGCACGGCTCCCTCACTCTCTTTCCAGCCGCTCCTTCTTTCCCGGAGACTTCCTCTTCCAGGGCGCCCGGGGGCTTCTTGAACCCTGACCATTATTTCTGCCTCCCTACCGGGCCAGGGGGATCCTTTAAGGATCAGGGGAGCATCCTTTCCTGAAGGGACCCCCTCCCGATGGAAAAAAAGAAGAAATGTCTTGTGGGCCCTTTCGAAAGGGGCGCTTCTCCCAGAATCCGCACAAAATTGTTGCGACAGGAAAAAGACCTCGAGTATAATTGCCGGACAGCCCGATGCGGGAGAGCTCTTTGAGGGAGCCTCCGTCGGGATTTCTTCGTTTCCGGAACCGGTGTCTGCACGCGAATCCGTCCAGCCGTCCCGGAACCCAAGCCGGAACCCAGAGAGACAATGAGCCCTTGTCGCACGATATCCCCATATTCCGTTCGCTTTTCACCCATCGCAGGTTAGCCAGATGACAAATGATCCCTCCCAAGACCAGTCCGCCGACCTTTTGCCTCACGCCCCTTCCCGGGAAACGATTCCGAGCCTCTCCGGCACCTTCGCCGAGCAGGAGCGGGACAGCTGTGCGGTCATTGCCGTCCTTTCCAAAACCGGACGCGGATCTCACCGCCTGCTCCATGAAGCCCTCGAAGCCCTCCAGAAGATGGAGCACCGGGCCGGGCAGATCCGGAACGAGGGGGACGGGTGCGGCATCCAGATGGACATCCCAAAACCGCTCTGGCGGCGCTGGCTCCAGAAGGAAGGGCGGGATGGGGGCCTCGTCGACGATCCCCGGTTCGTGGCCGGCCATCTCTACCTGAGAGGCGACCATCCCGACAACGAGGCATCCTTCATCAAAAAGATCTTTGCGGAAGAGGGATTCGAGGTCCTGATGGTCCGAA
>DAIBSV010000324.1 GCA_027415455.1 Nitrospirota bacterium
GTGGCAGGACAAAGAGACCAATGCTTCCCAACACCTCGGAAATGTCGATTCCACCATGCACCCGACTGATCCTTTCCAAAGTCCGGAGAGAGAGCCTAGGCCCTGTTGTTCTCCGGAGCCGTTTTCCTTGAAGCCCCTCCCAGCCCCTGCCGTTTTCCAGGCAGGACAAGAAGGAGCGGACTGGCCACAAAAATGGAGGAATAGGTCCCGATCATGACCCCGATGAAAAGAGCCAGGGAGAAAGCGTGAATCACGGGCCCCCCTCCAATCAGCAAAGCCAGCAAAACCAGTTCCACAGTTAATGATACCACAACCGTCCTGCTGAGTACCTGATTGATTCCCGAATTGATCAACTGTTCGGGGGTCTGCCTCACCGAACGGCGCATCTGCTCACGGATCCTGTCAAACACGACCACCGTGTCGGTCAGGGAATAGCCGGCCAGGGTCAGCAGACTGGTGACGATCAGAAGATTGATCTCGGTCCCCAGGAGATAGAGGATCCCCAGAACGGCGATCACGTTGTGAAAGGTCGAGATCGCGGCGGCCAGACCGAAACGGAATTCGAAGCGGACGGCGATGTAGAGGATGAAGCCGACCAGGGAAAAAAGAATGGCGATCAGAGCCTTTCCCGCGAGTTCGCTCCCGATGGTCGGACCGATCTCGATGGACTGACGAATGGTCATGGGGTTTCCAGGAAAGCTCGTGCGCAGGAGCGCGAGCAGAGATTCCGTCACCGAGTGTGTCTCCTCCCTCCGGACCTTGACCCGGATGAAGAGATCCGAGGTGTGATTGACGTTCTGTATCTGGGCCCCGGCAAATCCATGTTGCGAGAGGACCTCCCGGACATTTCCCAGGGACGGCGGGTGCTCGAAGTGCACCATGAGGGCCGTCCCCCCCGTGAAGTCGATACCGAGATTGGCCTTCCCCCGAACGATCTGGAGAAGGGCCAGGAGGCCGACAACCACCAGCAGGGAGGAGAGGGCCAGGGAAATCTTTTTCTTCCCCATGAAATCGATGGATGGATTGCGGATCAGTTCAAACATCGAGGCATCCCCGGATTTGACGTGCGTTCATATCGAAAGCCGTTCGAGCTTCGAACGTCTTGAGAGAAGGTCGAAAACGATTCGGGTTCCGGCAAGGGATGTGAAGAGGTTGATCGCGATCCCTACCGTCAGGGTCACCGCGAATCCCTTGATGGGCCCTGTCCCGAACATGAAGAGGATCACCGCCGTAATCAGGGTCGTGACATGGGAATCCACGATGGTCAGAAATGCCTTGTCGTACCCGGAATCGATCGAGGAGCGGACAGGTTTCCCGGACCGGATTTCCTCCCGAATCCGTTCGAAGATCAGCACGTTGGAATCGACCCCCATTCCCACCGTCAGAATGATGCCGGCGATCCCCGGCAGGGTCAGCGTGGCATGAAGGGCCGCCATGGCCCCCATCAGGAACAGCATGTTGAGCATCAGGGCGAAGTCTGCCACCACCCCGGAAAATCGATAATAGATGGCCATAAAGAGGAGCACAAGGACAAGGGCGATCATCGTCGCGTGAAGTCCGGCCCGTATGGAGTCTTTTCCAAGGGAGGGGCCGACTGTCACATTCTGGAGGATCCTCACCGGAGCCGGCAGGGCCCCCGAACGGAGCACGATCGCCAGATCCTTCGCCTCCTTCATGGAGAAGCTGCCTGTGATCTGGGCCTGGCCTCCGGAAATCTCTTCCTGAATGACCGGGGCGGAGTAGACGGTCTTGTCCAGAACGATCGCAAGACGTTGCTTGACGTGGTTCTTGGTGATCCGGTCGAAGAGCT
>DAIBSV010000325.1 GCA_027415455.1 Nitrospirota bacterium
TGTCCTACCATTCTATTTTTGAGTGTCCATTTTGTCAACTGAAAATTACAGGAAAATCCATCTGAACCGAACAAAACCTTCCCGATTCTCCTGACTTTCTACGACCGGGGCTCTCGCCAATAGAGAGCTCAAAGGAATCCTCCGGCGCCGCTGGAAGGATTGCTTCCGTCGGCGGGACTCAATCGACCCGGTCTGGAGGGGCTCAGAGGTTTAAGATTTCAGGGAGAGACCAGGGAAGGTCGTGGGGGACGGGAGGGACAGAAGAAAGGACGTCTTTCATCGGCCGAAGCAACGGTTGGGGAAGGGAGGGTCAGCGGATCCTCCGCTCACTGAACTTCGGGAGAAGTGGAGGATCCCCAAAAGCCCGGGTTCAGAATGGCCCTGCGCACTAAGCTCCAAAGGGCTCCAACGGGCTCCGACGGCCCGGGGGAGCGGCACCCGATGCCCCGCGGGCACCGCTCTTTTCAGAGCCATCACTCCGAAATCGGACAGCTCCTATTCGGCGCCATGACATTTTTTATACTTTTTCCCGCTCCCGCAGGGACAGGGATCATTCCGGCCTATCTTTTGTTCCTTGCGCACCGTCGCCGTCTCCTCCCGGAGTGTCCCGTCTCCCACCGGGATGCCTCCCCAGAGAGCCGGCGCGGAGGATTCGTTCTCCCAGACGGGAACACCCGTCTCATCGGGGTAGGAGTAGTCGAGGGCCTCGAGCGGCGGTGCCTCGATCATTTCCGGCTCCTCCGCTTCCCTGATCGTCCCGAGGATCTGAATCACGTTTTCCCGAACCTCCCCCACGAAGGATTCGAAGAGATCGAACCCTTCCCTCTTGTACTCCACAAGAGGATCTTTCTGCCCGTATCCCCGGAGTCCGATCCCTTCCTTGAGGCGATCGATCTTGAGAAGGTGGTCCTTCCAGAGGTTGTCCAGCGTCTGCAGGGTCACGTAACGGATGATGGCCTGGAAGGGTTCGTCCCCGAATTCCTTTTCCCGGCCGGACAGAAACTCCTCATACCGGGCAATGGCATGATCCAGCAGGGCATCAATTCCGAGATCCCTGAGCTCGTCGATATTTAATACGAGTCCGGTTTTTCTCCGCCACGAGGGAGACAACACCCTCGAGGTCGAAGCTTTCCGGGTAGGCTTTCTCGGGGATGACCGTCACGACCTGTTCTTCCACGACCCGGCTGCCCCACTCGAGCATCAGGTCGCGAAGGGCCTCCGCTCTCAAGACCCGCTTTCTGAGCTCGTAGAAAATCAGGCGCTGCTGGTTCATCACATCGTCGTACTCCAGAAGCTGCTTCCGGATGTCGAAGTGATAGGCCTCGACCTTCTTCTGGGCATTCTGGATGGCCTTCGTCACGAAGGCATGCTCGATCGGAACCCCCTCCTCGACACCCATCCTCTCCATCAGCCCCTTGATCTTGTCCGCCCCGAAGATCCGCATGAGGTCATCCTCCAAGGAGAGATAGAACCGCGAGGAACCCGGATCTCCCTGTCGGCCCGCCCGGCCTCGGAGCTGGTTGTCGACGCGGCGGCTTTCATGGCGCTCCGTTCCGATGATATGAAGCCCCCCCTGCCGCACGACCTCATCCCTTTCCTTGCGGAAGGACTCTTCGAGCTCCAGCAGGAGCTTTTCGCGTTCCTCATCCGTGATCGGTTCTCCCCGGCTCCGGATCTGAGCTTTGCAAATATATTCCGCGTTTCCTCCGAGGAGGATGTCGGTCCCGCGCCCGGCCATGTTCGTCGCTATCGTCACCTTTCCCAGACGCCCGGCCTGGGCCACGATTTCCGCCTCCTTTTC
>DAIBSV010000326.1 GCA_027415455.1 Nitrospirota bacterium
CCATTTTCAATTCGCGAGCCAATTCATAAACCTTCAAAGAACCATCCCCCTCTTCGTTATAGCGACCCCGAATCCGTCTCCGGCGTTGTTCCGGAAGTCTTCGGATAACCCATGAAATCCCGTGCGGTTTCGATCAGCTTAGCGGCAGTTTTTGGACCAAACTTCGGAAGTTTGGCGATATCCTCCGCCGATGCATTGGCCACCTTTTCGACACTGTCAAAACCCGCTGCCTTCAGGGCATCGGCCATATTTCCGCCCATTCCCGGAAGATCCTCGAGAAGAATCATCGAAGGCGCTTCCAATGAGGGCGCGGCCTGTCCCTCATGCTCTCCTTCTGCGGAACGGGCCATCCGATCGGCCTCGTACTGCTGTTCACTGAAGATGTCGATCTTCCATCCGGTGAGTTTTGCCGCGAGGCGGACATTCTGTCCCCGACGACCAATGGCAAGGGAGAGCTGCTGGTTGGCGACCACAACCGTCGCAACCTTGTCGAACTCCCCGTCCCGGGTCGCCACTCGAAGAACCTTGGCCGGAGAAAGAGCACGGGCGATAAAGGTCCCCGGATCCGGACTCCAGTCGATGATATCGATTTTCTCCCCGTGAATTTCACGGACAATGGCCTGGACCCGTGAGCCCTTGACTCCGACGCACGAACCAACCGGATCAACATTCGGGTCCCGTGAAAGCACTGCGACCTTGGCCCGCTCACCCGGATCGCGAACAACGCCCTTGATCTCGATGATTCCTTCACTTATTTCAGGCACTTCCTTCTCGAAAAGGCGCGCCAGAAAATCGGGATGGGTCCTCGAGAGAATCAGCTGAGGGCCCCGGGTGGTTGTCCGAATGTCGAGCAGAAGAGCCTTGACCCTGTCTCCACGATGAAAGGATTCCCTGGGAATTTGCTCTTTATATGGCAGGATTGCTTCTGTCTTCCCAAGGTCTATGATGAAGCTCCTCTTTTCCTGTCCGATATAGACGCCGGCGACAACATTCCCCTTTTTCCCGCCAAATTCCCTGGCAACGACAGACCACTCGGCTTCGCGCACCTTCTGAAAAATGACTTGCTTCGCCGCCTGGGCCGCGATCCGACCGAAGTCATCGATCTCGAGAAAGGCCCCGATTTCGTCACCGACCTCCGCTTCAGGGTCGGATTCCATCGCCTCGGCAAGAGAAACTTCCTCATTGGGGGAAAGGACATTCTCGACAATCCGGCGAATATGAAGAACCTGGATCTCGCCCGTTCTCGGATCGATTTCGACCTGAAAATTATCCCCACCGCCATAGCGTTTTCTTGCAGCGGTCAGAATGGCGGACTGCAGGGCCTCCAGGAGTGTTTCCTGGGGAATTCCCTTCTCCCGGTGAAGCTGGTCAAGGACACTCAACAATTCCTGATTAACCATTCATCTCTCCCAATCGGTTCCGTCTCTTCGTCCGACATGAACGTCGTCCGGGCAACAAGCTTCCTGTCTCTTCATATCACTACACTCTACCACACGATGCCCGCTTTACCCTCTCGACCGAGTCGCTTCCCGGTCTTTTGGTGCGGGAACGGGACGCCAGAACTCCGCCTGCACGCTTCTGACATTCGAAAACAGAACCTGAAGGATGGCAGACTTCTTGCCGGACGAGACCAAAAGCTCGAATCCTTCAGCAGACACGGCTCCGATCCGTCCCTTCCAAACCTTCTGACCGGACACGGCCTCAACAAGCTTCACATTGACCCACTGACCCGGATTGCGCTCCAGGTCGGCCGGGACCTTAAGCATCCGGTCAAGACCTGGCGAGCTTACCTCAAGGTGA
>DAIBSV010000327.1 GCA_027415455.1 Nitrospirota bacterium
AGGCGGCGTCAGCCAGTCCCTTCACCGACTCCTCCTTCAGACGGGAGGAGACTGGGCGTTCCATGTTCGGGGAGGTTCTCGTGGAGAGAGTGCCGGGTTTTCCTTGATAGGCTTGGGTGGGGTCAATAGTCATTCTCCATGGTTTAATGAAAGGTTAGAGGTCGGCATCCGGAAGGGATCGACCCTGAAATATGTCTCCCGTACGGCGAAGAAGAGCTTTCAGGCCCTTCAGGGAGGGGAGAAGAAGGCAGAGTCCCATGATCAAAAAGGACCCATGGATTCCGAAACGGTCCGAAAGTTCGGGAAAAAAAACCATTCCCGCCAGAATGCCGGTCAGGAATCCCATGCTCATGACGGTCAGGACGCGTGCGAGAAGGCGCGGAGGGGTCATGTGCTGGATCAGTGTCTGGGAGAGGGGGGTCACCAGGGAGACAGCGGCGCCCCAGAAAGCGAAGAGGAGAAGGTCGAGCGGAAGGGAGGATACGGTTCCGATCGCAAGAGAAAGCAGGCCGGCCAGGGAAAATCCTCCCGCGACGAAGCCCATGGAATTTCGGGGATGATAGACGGCAAGGAAGAGGGAGGAGAGAAGCATGCCGACTCCGAAGGCGGAAACCAGGTCCCCGAATCCTTCGGCTCCCCGATTTAAAATCTGTTTCGAGAGAACCAGAAGGAGAATGTTGACCGGTCCCGTCACGAATCCAAAGAGGGCCATGAAGAGAAACGGGGTCAAAAGCTTTCTGTGAGGGGAGAAGACGAAGGAAAATCCTTCGCGGATCTCGGCGGCCATTCCGGTCCGTACATGGTCTGGGCCGGAGGTGCGGGGTTCCCGAAAGGCGATGAAAAGAAGGAATATGGCGGAGGCGAGGAAGGTGATCCCGTTGATGAGCATCTCGCCCGAGGGGTTCCACAGGACCGCCAGAAGGCCCCCCAGAATAGGTCCGATAAGCAGGCCGATCTGGCCGGTTGTCTGCATCAGGGCATTGGCGGAAAGGAGCCGTTCCTTGTCGACGATGAGAGGGATCGCGCTGTAAAGGGCTGGCCCAAAGACCCCGCTCATGGTCGAAATCATGAAAACGAGGAGATAGAGGAGGGGAAGGGTCAGGAGGTGAAGGGTGTAGAGCAGGGGGATGACCATGACCAGAAGGCCCCGGGTGACGTCGACCCCGATCATGATCCCTTTTTTGGAGTAGCGGTCGAGCAGGACGCCGTTTAGCCATCCAAAGAGAAGAGGCGGGAGGGTCTGAAGGATCCCGACAACGACCATATCGCTCACCCGGTTGGTAAAAAGATAGACGAACCAGAAGCGAGCGACCCGGTTGAGATTTTCCCCGATCTGGGAGACGACCTGGCCGCCCAGGAGCAAGGAGAAATTCCTGTCCCCGAGAAGAAAAAAGGACTGCGACGGAGTGTTCATTCGGGTAAAGGCCATCCTGATAGTTCTCCTTGTTGAAGGTCCACCACACGCTGTAAAGCAAGATGCGTGCCCGGGAAAATATCTGCTTGTTCGTGAAAATAACGAAAGCGAGGTGACCTTGGGGGGGACAAATGGAGGGTCCAGGGTGTGGCGAAAGGAAACGGAAGAATCGTTTTTTCTTGTTCCTCCATTTCTTGCCTCATTTGATATTTGAAAAGTTCTTCCGGAAAAAATTTATGTTTGACAAACTTTGGGGGAAGGCGTATAAAATGGACCCTTGTTGAGCGAAACCGGGCGCGGACCTGAAAGGGGAAGCGGAAGGGGGGGCTTGACAGAGAACATGGTATTTGTAAAAGGAGTAAGGAGGTTCCTCGGATCGGAAG
>DAIBSV010000328.1 GCA_027415455.1 Nitrospirota bacterium
CTCAAGAGAATGTGACAAAACGGTGAACTGATTTCTTTTGGAAAGGATATGGAAGAGCTAACCTGACAGAAAGGACAGACCTGGAAGAAAGGGGTCTCCAGAAGTTGTGGAGATCGAGAAGGACTTGGCGCTCCAAACCCTCTCCAAGACAAACGGGGAGATGTGGAAGGGAAAGTCTTTTCGGTCGTTGGCGGAAGGCATTATCGGGAATGGTTTAGGAGAGAGGGAACGGGTTCGGGAAGCTCGGGGCCAGATCTTTCTCACTAACAATATTCTGCCCGATGCAGAAGAGGGGGTGTCACGGGAGCGTCTTCCCCTGCAGTCAGACTTGATCATCCCTGTTACTGATTTCTGTCAGAGCTGTCAGAGACAGAAACAGAGAGCCTGGCTCCCGATAGCGGGCATCATCTCCGGTCTCAGGAACCTCTTTTGCCGGAAGCGTGGCTCAGGGATTGTCTTCCGCCACTGCCGAGGTGGTGAAAATCCATTTTTCCTCCTGGGTCAGAAAGGCTTCAGGAAAGAAACCAGAGCTGAAGCCTGCCCGTAGATCCCGGCAATCCGGAGCCCCTCCTCGCGAAGATCCGGCCGAACCCCGACGAGATTCGCGATATCCACCAGATCCTGGGGGCCTCCCGCGTCACAATTTGAGTGCGCTAACATCGGCGACCAGGGTTACGCGAACATATCCGAAGGCCGACAAAGCCAATCCACCGATGACCGCGCAGGATTCGGCTCCCAGGACATCCGAAACGATCCGGGAGCACCGGAGAAGCCCTCCCGCCTCCCTCCCTTCCGAAGAATCAGTTTTTTCATGACCTGTTCCAGAATCTGTCCGAGCATAGTGTTCGGCCAGCCTTCTCTGATCTTCCGACAGGCGGGATCAGAGCAAAAGACGGAGGGACAGCTCCGCCGGATTCATGTCGATATAATTTTCCTCACGGGCCGATTCAGGGCCGGATCGATTTTTTCCCTGTAAAAACTGCCCATGCAATCTCCAATCCGTTTCAGATATCATTTTTTCTATCCACCCACAGCGGGACCTCCCCCCTTTTCTCTCCCGCCTCTCCCCTGTATCATGAAAAGGTGCGATCCTTCCAAAAATTCAACGACAGAAAGGATAAAACGTGTCCGTCCTTCTCGAATTCTCCATGAGCCCTCTCGACAAGGGCGAATCGGTGGGGGACTATGTCGCCCGCTCGCTTGACATCATCGACAAAAGCGGCATCGACTATCGCCTGAACCCCATGGGCACCGTCCTCGAAGGGGAGTGGGACGAAGTCATGGACGTGGTGCGAAAATGCTACGAACGCATGAGCCAGGACTGCAGCCGCATCAGCGTCTCCATCAAGATCGACGCCCGAAAAAATCAGACCGGCCGGCTTTCCGGAAAGATCGACTCCGTCGAAAAACGTCTGGGACGATCTGTCAGGAGATCCTGACGGATCGTTCGGGAGAACCCTCCAATGGATCTCTCTTTCTTCTGGATGGTCCTGCTCGTCTTTGCCATGATCCTTCTCCTCGAGGCCGCCTCCCTTTTTCCGCTCGATTCCCGGAGACATCGTCTGACGATAGGCGGCCTCATTCTTCTCGTGGCAGGCCTCTTCCTCACCACGACCCGCATGATGCTGGGCCATCAGCTTCCCTCTTTCTCCCTGGCCCTTCCCACCTTTTTTCTCTCGATCCCCTCATGAAAGGAGACGAGGGAGAGGCCATGGATCCAGGCCGGGACGCCCCGATCCGGCAAGGATCCCCAGAGGGATTCATCTCGTCCGGACGAATGAA
>DAIBSV010000329.1 GCA_027415455.1 Nitrospirota bacterium
TGAGATCCCGCTTCTCTTATCTTGCTCACATCGATGGAACAGGATCCGGTCTTCCGAGACAGGCCAGAAGGGCCACGAGAAGCGGCGGGTCGAGCGGACCCGGAGAGCGAAGGGAGAGCTCGATGCGATCCGGATCGGACATGTCGGCGAGGGGCAGAACTCCGACCAGGAGATCGTCGCCGGGAATCAGGTAGGAGCTCGGGTCGTGGAAGGAGGAGATGCCGGCGGCCATGAGAAACCCTTCGGGAGCGCCCCCGGGAATATGGAAGGCACCCGGACCCATCAGAAGGGTGCCCGCCACAGGCCACCGCTCCGGGATCGATTTGGGGAAGAGTCCTACAAAGACGGGGCCGGAGAAAGACGATGGAGCCCGGACCGTTCCTCGAAGACCCGGGTATTTGCGCCACTTTTCCTGGCGATCGATCCGGATTTCGAGATCTTTCGGCGTAAAGCCGTCCACCAGTCTCCTGAAGGCGACGGGGGAGACGCAAACAAGGGACGAGAAGCGGCTGGTGAAGCGGCCCAGACTGCTGAAGCCCAGATCGAAGCAGATGTTCGTGACTTTTTCCGGGGTTTTCAGGAGAAGAGTCTTGGCGAATTCGATACGGAGGGCGGCCAAGTACTCTCCCGGGGGGATCCCCACCGCCCGGCGAAACTGGCGGATGAAGTGCCATGGCGTGATCCGCGCCTCTTCGGCCAGTTCCGGGATGGATGGAGGGTTCCGAAGGAAGCGCCGCATGGTGCGGATGGCGTTCTCGGCCTGTTTTTCGAAGGCCTGTGATTTTTCCTGAGCGAGCTCTTCGGGTTGGGGCAGGAGTCCGACCGATATCATGGTTCACCGTTCTCCGGGCCGGAGGAATTGTACAGACTCTTGCGGCCCAAGGCCCGGATTCATCGAAAGCGCCGAAGATAGCGGAGGTTCGGAGACATCCAGCAGGCTGTCCGCATGCGAAGGGAGCCTCGCCAGGAGAAGAAAAAAGGGGACCGCGAAAATAAGCATGACCGACCCTACCAGTTTGATTGCGGGTTTCACTCCACCCCCTCGGGGCCAAGAATGACCCCGAACTCGACACCGGATTCAAAATTGAGTGTCGTGTTGACGATGTCGCTCCTTTCGTCCAGACACTCCATGAACGGACAGACCTCTTCGAAGGCTGTAAACATGTTGTCGGCCACGATGATCGATCCGGCCTTCAGGAGAGGGTCCACTTTTTTGAAAATTTCGAGATATCCGTTGGCCCAGATATCGTAATAGTCCAGGTCGAAACGACTACCTTCCTTGAAGGGGTATAGAATGCTGAGGTTGACCAAGAGGTCTCCTTCCTGTTCTGTGGATGTTGCAGGGCCTGTTTCCGTCTTTCGGATCCGAAGCGGTATAGGAGAAGATCTCCCTGTCTTTTCGCGGTCAGAATTCGAGGACTTTCTGATAGTGGCCGTCGATCACCAGCAATCCGCGCTTCAAGGCTCCTGTCCTCTCATTGCATAAGCCTCTTTCGTCAGAGATCCATCACCAGATACTCCACCGGTGCTCCGTCCGCATTCTTGATGCATTCTCCTTGTTCGACAAAGCCGGTCTTTTGCACAGGCGGATGGCCGTCGGATGGTTCTTTCGCACGAGCGAGAAATAAAAGCTGTTCCAGTGAACTCCGACTCCCATCAGGAGCTTTGAATCGGGGTTCCCTGATGAAAGACCAGCCTCCATCCCCGGTCGGTTCGGGTCCACACGGAACTGCGGAGCGTATGACGAACGGTTCCGTCAGGATCGCGGAGAATGCTCTGGT
>DAIBSV010000032.1:0-14192 GCA_027415455.1 Nitrospirota bacterium
TCAGAGCCGATCTCTTCCGTCGTGAAAGAAGCGCTCCTCGTGTTGCATTTTTCATGCGTGCTGGGGTAAGTTTTGTTTTGCGAAGAATTTTATGGCATTTCTGGCCGGGTTGAAGGAGGACGGGGTGGAGATCAGGGAACCGTCCGATCGTTTTTCCTACCTTTTTGACAGGTTCCTGGCCAAGTTTGTCGACTACCTGCTGGCCCTCTCTCTTGAACATGCCGGTTTTTTGCTGGGGAGCTCCTGGTTGGCCTGGCTTGCGGCGACAGCTTACATCCTTGTTGCCGACGGACTTCCTGGCGGTAAAAGTCTCGGGAAAAGATTGAGCGGACTGTGGGTTTCGGGACGTTCGGGAGACCCGTGCAGTTTTTACGAATCCACCATCCGCAACATTCCGCTGGGGTTGGCCTACATTCTGTCCCAGATTCCTTGGATCGGCTGGGCCCTGGGACTTCTTGTCGCCTCCGTCGAAGGTCTGATTCTGGCTGGAATGCCGTCCGACCGGCGGTTCGGTGACGATCTGGTGGGAACGATGGTGAGAAAGGGCGCATTCGGGGGGATTGAGAGACGGCAGGACAAGGCCGCGGAGGTCACCCGCGCTGAGACAACGGAGTCGACGACTCCCTAAAGAATAAAGGAAAAACATCTTGGGGCTAATCGCAAATCTTTTCGGTTTTCTTTCCCAGGATCTGGCAATCGATCTTGGCACGGCCAACACCCTTGTCTATGTGCGTGACCAGGGGATCGTCATCAACGAACCATCGATCGTGGCGATGGACCAGAAATCAGGCTCGGTCCTCGCGATCGGCCGGGAAGCCAAAAAAATGCTTGGACGGACTCCAGGGAACATCGTGGCTGTCCGGCCTGTCCGGAACGGCGTCATCGACAATCCCGATATTGCCCAGCAGATGCTGTCCTATTTTATCAACAAGGTCCACCGTCGTTCGGCGTTTGTCCGGCCTCGGATGGTGATCTGCGTTCCCTCCAGGATCTCGATGGTTGCCCAGAGGGCTGTCAAGGATTCGGCCCGAATGGCCGGTGCACGAGAGGTCTATCTGATCGAGGAGCCTCTTGCCGCGGCGATCGGGGCAGGACTTCCGATCATGGAGCCCTCCGGGAACATGGTGATCGACATCGGGGGAGGAACGACGGATGTCGCGGTGATTTCCCTTGGAGGAACGGTCTACAGCGAGTCTATCAAGGTGGCCGGCGACAAGATGGATGAGGACATCATCGCCTACATCAAGAAGCAGCACAATCTTCTGATCGGGGACTCGATGGCGGAACGGATCAAAATGGAGATTGGGTCCGCCTGCCCCCAGAAGGAAGGCCATGTCATGATTATCAAGGGGAGAGACCTCATTACCGGTCTTCCGAAGACCCTCAAGATCACCGAGGAGGAAATTCGGGGAGCCCTGTCCGATACCATCAACAGTATCGTGACGATCGTGCAGAAGACACTGGAAAACACACCTCCCGAGCTATCCGCGGACATCATCGACCGCGGAATCGTCCTGACGGGGGGGGGATCCATGTTGCGTGGGCTTGATCTCCGGATCCGTGATGAAATCCGTCTTCCTATCATCACGGTGGACGATCCGCTGACGACGGTCGTGATCGGGACGGGGAAGACCCTCGAAGAACTCGATGTCCTGAGGAAGGTCACACTCGGAGACTAGGCGAAACGGTGCGACCTTCACTGAAACGACCCTCATCCTTCAAGGCCGTTCCGGTACTTCTGATATCGCTTGCGGTTCTGGTTATCCTGGGGTTCTATCCGGAGTTTTTCCGGCGTTGGATTCTGGATCCTCCCCTGAACATGCTTCGCCTTGCTTTCTCGGGGGCCACGGGGTTGTCGCGGGGATCGACGGGACTCTGGACCCATTATCTGGACCTTGCCAGGAGCGAAGAAGAAAACCGGAAACTCCGCCTCGAAGTTGAAAGTCTTCGGAGATCGCTCGACCATTACCGAAGTCTTTCCGCAAGGAACGAGGATCTCCTGGCCCTCCTCGATTTGAAGAAAAGGACGCCGCAGAAGGGAATCTCCTGCCACGTGATCGCGGACAATCCGACGATCGCTCCCCGAACCCTTCTGCTCGATTGCGGCTCCAGAAGAGGGGTTCAAGTCCGGGATGGCGTCATTGGGACCCATGGGGTGGTGGGATATGTGGTGAGGGTCTTTTCCGGCTTCTCGCAGGTTCTTTGGGTCGAAGATCCCCTCTTCGCTCTGGAAGGACGTCTTTTGGATTCCGGTCAGAGCGGACTTGTGAGAGGGCGGGGCTCGGGCCATTTTCTGAAGCTTGAATACATACCTGCCATGACGTCCCTTGAGAATGGGTCGCATGTTGTGACGACGGGAGAGGATGGCTTCTTCCCTCCGGAGGAACCGATTGGAACCGTTGTCAGGAGTCTGAATCCCGGCCATCAGATCTTTCGCTCGGTCAGGCTCGAAAGCGCCGAAAGGCTGGACTCTCTTTGGGCGGTCATGGTTCTTGTTCCTCCGCTCGAGTGGACAGAAAAGCCTCTGCTCGGGAAGAGGCAGCCATGAACCTTCCGCTCAGGACCATTCTCCTGGTCGTTTTCATGGTCATGGCGATTTCCGGGCTTCGGTGGTTCCCGACCCTTGCGGCGGGAATCAATCCCGTTCCCCTGTTTCTTTTTTTTCTTCTCCGGAGAAGGGAGAAGTACGGGTTTCTGGTTCTGGGAGGGGTGGCCGGTCTTCTTGCCGCTCTCGTTTCCTACGGACCCGGGTTGTTCTGGGTTCTTCTGTATGTTTCTGAAGCCTGGATTATTTCACGGCTTTCGGAGGCATCGACCCGTTCAGGCGTCCGGCAATACGTTCTGGTTTGGATTGTTCTCGCGATCGATATGGGGGTTGGACTTCTGCTTCGGAAGCTTCTTGAATTCCCCCTGGAGATACAACTATTAAGAGATTGGCTGGTGATGGAAGGGGCGACGGGCTTCCTGGGGATGTTTCTGGTGTTTGTGATGCGCTCCCTTGGTTGGACGTCCGATCCTCCTTCCCGAAAACAACATGGCATCGGAATTCCGCTTTCATAAAAATGGGATCCTCGGGTCTCCGAGGGCGCGTCTCTACGGGTTGATTTTTGTCTTCTGGCTGGGCCTTTCGGTGGTCGTTGTCCGCCTTTATGTCGTGCAGGTGATCAAACACCACCATTATCTGGCTCTGGCCCGGGACAACGTCGTCAAGGTCGTGCCCATTCCACCCCTGCGGGGAGAGATCACAGACCGGAACGGAGTGGTTCTGGTGAGAAACGGACCCGACTTCGCGGTCTTCGAAATTCCGGGGGAGGTCGTCCACCCCCGAAGGGAACTGGCCTGGCTAGCCTACGACCTTGGCGTTCCCGAGAAAGTTCTCCGACATGCCCTTTCCCGTTTGGGCTACGTCCTTCCTTCCCATGTTCCCGTCCCCCTCCAGACAGGACTTTCAATGGCCCAGGTCGGCCGGGTCAACATGGATCTCTATCGCCTCCCGGGATTTTTCATTCAAGTTATGCCCAAACGCATCTACCCGGCGGACGATATGGCCGCCCATCTCCTGGGATATGTCGGATCCTTCACATCAGCTGATCTCAAGGGATCGTTCTATCGTCACCTTCCCCCTGGAACCGGAATCGGAAAGTCCGGCATCGAGAAGGAGTACGATGCTCTCCTGCAGGGGGCGCCCGGCCTCCGTCGCCAGCTTGTCGACTCCCATGGGCGAATGATCCGGAACCTCAAGAACGATCCTCCCAAGGAGGGCCATTCCCTCCGCCTCACCATCGACATGCGCCTTCAGATGACTGCAGAGAGATTTCTGGGAAACAGGAGGGGGGCTGTTGTGGCCCTCGATCCCAGAAATGGGGAGATCCTTGCTCTGGCAAGCCATCCGGCCTACGATTCGGAAGAGCTTTCGCAGGCCATGAGTTCCAGTCGCTGGAACGCTCTCGTCCATGCACCGGATCATCCCCTGACGGACAGGGCGACCCAGGGGCTTTACCCTCCGGGCTCGGTCTTCAAGATCGTCACGACACTCGCCGGCCTTAGTGAACACAAGCTCGATCCGGACCAGCCGTTTCATTGTGCCGGGACTTTTCGCGTCGGCTCCGTGATTTTTCATGACTGGAAGAAGGGAGGCCACGGAATCCTCCACTTGCACCGGGCCATAGAACAGTCTTGCGACATTTATTTTTATCATCTCGGAATGACCCTGGGTCCCGAACCGATCGCCAGGATGGCACGGTCTTTCGGATTGGGGAGCCGAACGGGCATCGACCTTCCTGCCGAGCAGTCGGGTGTCGTGCCAGATCGGGAATGGAAGAAAAAATATTTACACACACCCTGGTATCCGGGAGAAACTCCCCCCATGGCCATCGGTCAGGGCTTTTTGACCGTCACACCCCTGGAGATGGCCCGTCTGATGGGAGCCGTCGCGATGGAGGGAGCAATTTCCAGACCGCATCTTCTTCTCGGGGATTCCCGACAGGAGGGTCAGTCGAAGATTTCAGGTCTGACTTTCATTCCCGTACCGAAAAAGGACTTTGAAATCGTCAAGGCCGATCTCAGGGATGTGGTCGCGGCCCCTCACGGAACGGGGCATCCGGTGAATCTCCCCTTTTTTGCGATTGCCGGAAAGACCGGAACAGCCCAGGTCGTGAGCAACCGGGGAAAAAGCAAGGGGTACAAACCTCCCAAGGCGGATTCCTGGTTTGTGGGGTTCGGTCCCTTTGAAGATCCGAAGATTGTTGTCGCCGTTCTGATCGAAAACGGAGGAGACGGCGGAGATGTGGCCGGGCCGGTGGCCCGGGAGGTTTTTCGCATGTTCTACATCACGCGGCTGGCTGCGAAGGGAAGCTCCAGGCCGGCTGTCGCATCCTGAGGAAGGAACACGGGAATTTGGTCGCCAAGCTGCTCGCTTATGTTGTCAGGGTGCATCCGGTGTTTCTGGTGGTTCTCTCTGCCATCATGCTGATCGATCTTCTGACTCTTTTTTCCGTGTCCCCCTATCTGGCGGTCAAGCAGGGAATGTGGGAGTTGGCCGGTCTTCTGATGGGTTTGGGAATCCTGCTGGTTCCCTATCCGCTTTTCCTGCAGAATGCCCGGTGGATCTATGGGTTCGTCCTGGCGCTCCTTGCCATTGTTTTCATTGGGGGCCATGCGAGCCACGGGGCCAGACGCTGGATCGGCCTGGGCTGGTTTCAGATCCAGCCTTCGGAATTCATGATCCTTGGGCTGATCCTTTTTCTGACATGGCTGTTCGTTCCGGGAAAAAGGGATATCCCCCTCTCACCGGCTCTTTTTGCAGGGGGACTTCTGGCTTCTGTTGTCCCGGCCGTTCTCATCGCTCGTCAGCCGGATCTGGGAACAGCCTTCGAGTTGATGATCATTTTTTCCGTCTATGTTTTTCTGAAGGGCATTCCTAGCCGGATCGTGACTCTGTCCATACTTGGAGGTCTGGCCTTCTTTCCGGTCCTCTGGGAAGGGGTCTGGTCCCATCTTCACGAGTTTCAGAAGGACCGGATCCGGGCCTTTATCAATCCGGCATCCGATCCGTCCGGTCTGGGATACCACACCATTCAGTCCATTGTCGCGGTCGGTTCGGGGGGATGGTTCGGGCAGGGAATGTCCGGAGCCACACAGGTGCGCTATCAGTTTCTTCCCGGAGCCCACACCGATTTTGTTTTTGCCGTCTATACGGAAGAGTGGGGATTTGTCGGAGCCTTGTTTTTTCTGGCACTGGTCTCATATCTGGTCTGGTTTGGCTTTCGAACGGCCATGGAATGTCGCGATCCTTCCGGTTTTTACCTGGCCGCGGGCGTGACGGGATTCTTTCTGTTCTGTTTTCTGATTAATGTCTTGATGGTTCTGGGAATTTTGCCGGTTGTGGGAGTTCCCATGCCGCTCATGAGTTACGGAGGGTCGGCCATGATTGTCTCTTTGGGCGCCATGGCGCTTCTGATGAATGTCCGTCTCTACGCGAAAAGGTAGGGCCGGTTTGTGTTCTCCGGGCAAGGATTGACTGAGCTCCAGGTGGCGAATCCCCCTTGGCGGGGAGAGGAATCCCGGTGTCCGATGATTGCAGTTTTGATTGTTCATAGAGGTTTCAGGAGGGTTGAGAATGGGTTCGGAAATTTTGATTCATGTGACAGAGGAAGAAACAAAAGTGGCCATCATCGAAGGCAAGCGACTGGTCGAATATTTTTTTGACCGGAAGCAGGCCCAGGGTATTGTCGGAAACATATACAAAGGAAAGGTCAGCAAGGTCCTGCCGGGAATGCAGGCGGCCTTTGTGGATGTTGGGCTTGAAAAAGCGGCGTTTCTCTATGTGGACGATGTCTTTGTCGAGGGAGCCGAGATTCTTCCGGATGCCCTTCGGGAGGAATCTCCCACCGGAGGGACCATCGAAGTGGAGGGCGCCGTCCCGGCCACACCGGAGGGGGAGACGGCTCCCGAGCCCGCCAAACGTTCAGGAAGGCGCCCGATCGAGGAATTGCTGAACGATGGACAGGAGCTCCTGATCCAGACGACAAAGGAACCGATCAGCACGAAGGGACCCCGTGCGACAACCTACATTAGCCTTCCCGGAAGGTATCTTGTCTACATGCCCCAGGTCAATCACATCGGGGTCTCCCGCAGGATCACGAACGAAGCGGAACGGCAGAGGCTCAAGGAGATCGTGGGGGGCCTCCGGACCCACAAGGGAGGCTACATCATCCGAACGGTGGCAGAAGGGATGACCGAGGACGAAGCCCGGATGGATATGGTTTTTCTGGACATGCTGTGGGAGGACATCAAGGCGAAGAAAGAGGCCGTTCGTGCTCCTGCGCTCGTCCGTGTCGATCTCGATGTGGTGTTCAGGACAATCCGTGATTACCTGACCAATGAAGTGGACCGCCTCGTCATCGACAGTCCCAAGGAATACCAGAGGGTGATCGAATTTGTCCGGACCTATCTTCCTGCCTACGCGGACAAGATCGAATTATGGAACAGGAAGACCCTTCTATTTCAGGAGTATTCTGTCGACCAGCAAGTCGCCCGGGCTCTCGAGAAAAAGGTGTGGCTCAAATCAGGGGGCTATCTCGTGATCGACAGGGCCGAGGCGCTGACTGTGGTGGATGTGAATACGGGGCGTTTCGTAGGAGACAAGGATCCCGAGGAGACAATCCTCAAGACCAATCTCGAGGCGGTGGAGGAGATCGCCCACCAATTGCGCCTTCGCAACATCGGCGGAATCATCATCCTCGACTTCATCGACATGGAGAAGGAAAAAAATCGTGAAAAGGTCTTCCAGGGATTGCAGGAATTGTTGACCCGGGACAAGGCCCGCACGAACGCTCTCAAGATTTCGGATCTCGGTCTCGTGGAGATGTCGAGAAAGAGGGTCCGGGAAGATCTGGTCCATCTGCTGGGAGAAACATGTTCTTATTGTGACGGAAAGGGTTACGTCAAATCTGTCAGAACCATCATTTACGAAATTTTTGAAGATCTTCGAAAGCTTCCGTCAGGGCGGGGCGCCAAGGACCGGCGGGTGATCCTCTATGTCCATCCCGATGTGGAGGCGGAACTTGCCTCGGAAAAAATCTTTCTGGATGCCGTTCAGCAGGTGATTCGGAGAAAGGTGATCATCAAGAGCGATCCCCTTTATCATATTGAAGAATTTGTCATCGTATCCCCTTGAGGTGACGATGCGCGAAGGGAGTGTGTTCATGGGCCCAAGAAATCTGATGGCTGCCGGCAGGATCCTGTCGGGAATCCTGCTCGTGGTGGCCTTTCTCTCGGGAGGGTGTACCCGGACTTCATCCGACAATGGGCAGGTCCCAGGCAAGGTTGTAGGAACAGTCCTTCTTGACCCGAAGGTTCCTCTCTGGATGACCCACGGCTCGCTGGCCGTGGTGGCCCTGATGAAGGGCCCCACCTCTCCGGACTGGCTTCCTGTCGCCCGCGTGGTCTTCGTTCATCCGACATTTCCTGTCCCCTTCGAGATCTCCCAAAAGGACGTCCGTCTTACCGGGATCACCTTTCAGGGGCCTGTCCGCCTTGTGGCTCGCCTCTCTCTTGAGTCGGGCAGTTCCCTTGTTGCAAACGGGGAATATAGTGGAACGGTCCCTGTGGATGGCGCCGTCGGCGGACCTCCCGTCAGGATCGTGATCGACAGGGAATTGCCCTCCGTTTCCGGGAGTGGCCGGTAAACCATGCCGAAGACGCTTTATTTCGAAAAACTCTCTCTCATGGTGAAGATAGGGACGGGATCGGAGGAAAGGGCCCGGCCCCAGAAGATTTTTATTTCGGGAAAGATTGAGTTGGCCGAGATTCCCTGGGGGAACGACCTGATCCAGAAAACGGTGGACTATGACCGTCTCATCAGGGAGATTGTTGCGAAAGGGGAAGGGTCGGAGTGTTGTCTCCTCGAGCGTCTGGGGGAAATTCTATCTGATCATGTATTGGGGCACTTCCCCGGGGCCTCGGAGGTCACGCTGTCCCTCTGGAAGGATCCTCCTCCCCTTCCGCTCGCCCTCGACCGTGTCGGCCTGACGATAAGGGAAAACAGGGCGGGATGGGAAGGTCGGCGGAGAAACGGCACCGAATCAAGCCAGGAAAGGGCGCCATGATCTTTCATCCCAATGTTTTTGGACTGCTTCTTTTGCAAACGACGGCCGGAGGCTGCTTTCTCATGACCTTTCTTTATCGGTATCCTTCGGTCAACCGGTCTTTTTACAGATTGCACGGACTCCTGTTCCTTCTGTTTGCGGGAGGTGCTCTTTTTGCTCTCGGTCCATCCGGATTGAGGATTCCCGCTTTTCATCCGGGCCGCCTGGACCAGTTGACTGTTTATCTGGTGATGCTGGGGACGGGAGGACTCCTGGCCTACAATGTCCTTCTCAACTTCATCTCCTGGGACAGAGGCCGTTCCATTTCGAGGCCGCTTCTGAATCTCTCGGCCATTCTGCTTTTGGGAGCCACAGGGACAGCCACGCTCTTTCTCAACGCCTCCCTCTCCCTTTCCGCCTCGGGAATCCTCCTTCTCATGTCGATGTTCATCTCCACCTTTCTTCTCGGTGCCGTTCTCCTGGCCATGAACTGGGGGCATTTCTATCTGACCAACCCGACGCTTCCCATTGAACCTTTGGCCTTTCTGTCGCGCACACTCCTGGGATGCGCCGGACTGACGGCCCTCACTTCGGGAATCATGACCGGTCTGAACTGGAAAGAGCATCCCGGATTTGCCGAGGGGCTCCTCCTTGAATCATTTCAGGGACTTTATCTGTGGGGACGTCTTCTCATCGGTGTTATCGGGGGACTTGTGATCTCTTACCTGGCATACAAGACGGTACGGATGCATTCGACACAGGCCGCAACCGGACTTCTCTATGTCGCCCTCCTCATGATTCTCTTCGGAGAGGCTTTTTCCCGCTTTCTCTTCCTCAACCTGGGAATTTTGATATGATAGCGAGAGTATAATGCCGGAAGAATTGAAAGCCCCGCACGGTATTTTGGACGGGTCAGTTGATTTGTCAGTAGGATTATCGATAGAATAAGGGTCTTATAGTAACCTCGGCCTCTTTTCCGATGGAGAGTGCCTTTTGAGCGAGGTCCTGGTTTCTCGGGCCCGGATAATGGAGAGTGCCTCGGGCGCGGGCCCGCGGTTTGTCTTCTTTCAAGCAAAGAAATGGTCAAGGAGGCCTGGATGTCTATTCTGATTGCCGATAACTGCATTTCCTGCGGAGCCTGCCTTCCGGAGTGTCCGAATGACGCTATCAGCGAAGGGGATCCCATTTACGTGATCGATCCGGATCTCTGCACGGAATGCATCGGGTTCCACGATGAACCCCAGTGTGCTGCCGTTTGTCCCATTGACGAATGCTGCATACCTGATCCCAATTACGTCGAAACAAAAGAGCAGCTTCTCGCGAAGAAAGACCGGATTCATCCGAACGGATAACGGGGTTCCCCCCCTTGCGCTTTCTCGCAGGGGGGCTCCCCTGAAGGGAGCAATGAATGGCCAGGAAATTTGTACTAGTCGAGCCGAAGTCGACCCATCTCCATGTTTATAGTTCGTTCACCATTCCGAGACTCGGAGTCATACTCCTGGGGACCATGCTGAGGAACAGGGGGTGGGATGTCCGGGTCTATATTGAGGATGTAGCGCCTGTTGACATGAAGGAAGTTCTTTCTGCAGACGTAGTGGGAATTTCGACTCTGACCTCCACGGCTCCCCAATCCTACCGGCTTGCGAATATCGTCCGTGAGGCTGGGATTCCCGTTGTCATCGGCGGGACTCATGTGTCCTTCCTTCCGGATGAGGCCCTCGATTATTCGGATTATGTCGTGCGCGGTGAAGGGGAGGAAACGCTGTTTGAACTCCTGGAGGCCATGGATGGTCGTGGTGACATGGAGAAGATCCTCGGACTTTCCTACTGGAAAAACAACAGGAAAGCCCATAATCCTGACCGACCCCTCAAGGAAGATCTCGACTCCAATCCCATTCCCGATTATGGCATTGTGGAGGGATGGGATACCCAAAAGAGAGGCCTGATTTCCATTGCGACCTCCAGGGGTTGCCCTTTCACCTGCACATTCTGTTCTGTTCCGGGAATGTATGGCCACGGCTTCAGGATGCATTCCATCGATCGGGTCATTGAGGAGATTCGGGTCAATAACCCGAAATATGTCTTTTTTGCCGACGACCTGTTTACAGCCAACCGGAAAAGGACGAAGGATCTTCTGAAAAGAATGATCGCTGAAGGGCTGACTCCTGAATGGGGAGCCCAGATCAGGACGGAAACGGCCTTCGACCCGGAACTTCTTGAGCTTATGAAGGCCAGCAACTGCTTCAACGTCTTTATTGGGTTTGAATCGATCAACCCGCAGACGCTTGATCTTTTCAATAAACGTCAGACCTATGAAAAAATTGTCCGGTCGGTTGAGGCTTTCAACAAGCATGGGATTAGAATTCACGGGATGTTCGTGGTCGGGGCCGATACTGACGACAAGGCGACGATTTTTGAGACGGCCCGCCTCGCCAAGGAATGGAATCTTCAGTCAATCCAGCTGATGATCCTGACACCCTTACCAGGATCCCCGGATTTCGATCATTTCTATGCGACGGGTAACCGCGAACTGCTCTACAAGGACTGGAGCCTCTACGATGGGCACCATACGGTGTACCGTCCGAAGAATATGACCGCCTACGAGCTAAATGAGGCGGCGATTGCGGCCATGGAGGATTTCTACTCCTGGAAAAACATTGCCCGAAGTGCGATGAGGCGAGACTATTATTCGACGCTGATCCAGTTTGGCGCAAAAAATCTTTTGAAGAACTGGCGACGGGAAAATAACAGCTTTCTTGAGGAGCTCCGATCGACAGTCTTTGAAAAAGCGGAGGAAGGAAAGGAGTCTTCCTCCCAAATTCCACGCACGAACCGTGTGGGAGTTCCGAGATTCATTCTCGACTCGGAACTGGGTTCAGGCCTTGTCGCGTTCTTTGCAAGGCTTGGCAGTTCAGTGGTCCCCTTTTCCGAAGTGCCTCCCGATGGGCAAGAGGATCCGACGGCCCTTTCTAGAATTCGGGGAAAGGTGGACTGTATCGTGTTGCCGGTGATGGAGCGGGCACGGCAGGGAGAAGAGGAGTTCTTCCAGAAGATCGAGAGTCTGAAACAATGGATGAACCAGCACAAGCAGTCGGCTCCGACAGCCGTCTCCCTGTTTCTCGACAAACAAGATGGCTCCCTCTATTCCTCACTGGCTCAACTTGGAGCGTTTTTTACAAAAGATCTGGACAGAGTGCATCAGGCGTACAAGGAAACGATGACCGGTATCAGAACCATCAGTCCGACATCGGTTGATGAAGTGAAGCCGGTCATGGTCCAGTTGTCGTCCTAGGACACCTCTGAGCCGAAGGAGACTTTCAGTCGATGGAAAAAATGACACGAATTGCAACCGCTGAAGAGCTCTCACAGAAAAAATGGTATGTTGTGGATGCCGACGGGCAGACCGTTGGAAGACTCTCGACAGCCGTTGCTCTTCTTCTGAGAGGCAAAAACAAGGTTTTCTTTACCCCTCATCAGGATGCCGGGGACTTCGTCATCGTGATCAATGCCACCAAAGTGGCATTTACCGGTAAAAAATGGACCCAGAAAATGTATTACCGCCACAGTGGCTACCCGGGTGGGTTCAAGTCGGCGACCGCGAAGGAAGTCCGGAGCCGGAATCCGGAGCACCTGGTCATCCATGCCGTGAAGGGCATGCTCCCCAAAAACAAGTTGTCCAATCAGTTTATGAGCCGGCTCAAGGTCTATGCGCAGGAAACGCATCCCCACCAGGCTCAGAATCCTGAAGTCTATGCCTTAGGAGGTCGTTGATGGAAAGAGAACCGAACGAGGACGGACGGGGTTCTGCAACAGGGAAGCGCAAGACAGCCATTGCTCGGGTCAGGGTACAGGTTGGTACCGGTTTGATCCAGGTCAATGACAGACCTCTGGAAGAATATTTTCCCCGGACACTCTGGACGACCCAGGTCAAAGCCCCCATCGAACTGACCAATATGGCCGGAAAGCTCGATGTTTTCGCAAAAGTGACGGGAGGGGGGTTGACGGGACAGGCTGAGGCCATCCGCCATGGAATTTCCCGCGCTCTTCTCGAAATCAATCCGGAGTTCCGTGACTCCTTGAAAAAAGAAGGCTTTCTGACTCGTGACGCCAGGGCCAAGGAGCGTAAAAAGTTCGGCCAGAAAGGCGCCAGAAAGCGTTTTCAATTTTCGAAACGCTAAGCTTGAGTGGGTGTCCCACGAAGGAAGGGGAGACCGCGGTCTCCCCTTTTTTCGTGCTGATTCTGGAGAAAAATGCAGGAAAAATCGCGAGAAAAAGAAGTTCGTATCGGAATTGCGGGAGCGTCGGGATATGCAGGAGGGGAGTTACTTAATCTTCTTGCCTCCCATCGCTCCGCACGGGTGGTTCGTCTTGCCGGTGAATCCCGGGCAGGTTCGAGAATCAGGGATCTTTTTCCCCATCTCGACTCTCCTGCAGTTCTGGAAAAAATTTCGGACGCCCCCCTTTGGGACGATGTCGATGTCGTTTTTTTCGCCCTTCCCGCGGGGCAGAGCTTCTCCCTTGTCCCCCGCTATCTCGAGCGGGGAACGGTGGTCGTTGACCTTGGGCCCGACTACAGGCTGAAAGATCCCGAACTCTATCGCAGGGTTTATGGAATCGAGCATGGATTTCCCGAGGGGCTCCCCCAGGCCGTTTATGCCCTTCCTGAATGGACGGGACAGGCTCTCGCCAAAGCGCGCCTCGTGGCCTGTCCAGGATGCTTTCCGACTGGAGCCCTTTTGGGCATACTCCCTTTTCTCCGCTCAGGGCAAATCAGGCGGGATATGATCGTCGTGGATGGAAAGTCGGGGATCACGGGGGCAGGAAGGTCTCTCACACTTGAGACCCATTTTCCTGAAATTTCTGAAGGGGTTCTTGCCTACAAGCTTCTTGATCACAGGCATGTTCCGGAGATGGAGCAGTCTCTGGAAGGAGGAAAAGTCACATTCGTTCCTCACCTGATGCCGTTCAATCGGGGAATTCTGTCTACGATCTACATGGTTCTGGACCATCCCTGTTCCCAGGAGGAGATTGACCGGACGATTGATGAAAGCTATCGGGACAGCCCCTTTGTCCGAAGGGTGTCCTCCCCTCCAAACACAATGAGCGTGAGGGGAACGAACAATGTCCATCTCTATGCCAAAGTCCGGGAGGATCGTCTCGTTGTCCTGACGGCCATCGACAATCTTGTGAGGGGAGCTGCGGGGCAGGCGATCCAGGCCATGAACCGAATTTTTGGATTTGAAGAACAAGAGGGATTGCGCCGGGGTGCGCTCTTCCCGTAACTTCAATAATTTCACTCTTTAATGGAAATGATGGCATGGCCAGAAAAAAAATGGCGGGAGGAATCACCTTCCCGAAAGGATTTTCGGCAGGGGGCCTCTTCTCCGGTGTCAAGAAAAACGGAAAGCCGGATCTGGCACTGATTCTCTGTGAATCGGAGTGTCATGCAGCCGGCGTTTTTACGACGAACCAGATCAAGGCGCCGGCCGTCAGGATCTCCCAGCGCCGTGTCCGGGGGGCCGGAGTACGGGCGGTCGTCGTCAACAGCGGCAACGCCAATGCCTGTAACGGTGAGCAGGGAGAACGGGACGCTCTCCTGATTTC
>DAIBSV010000032.1:14202-14515 GCA_027415455.1 Nitrospirota bacterium
AAGCTCTCAAGCCATCTGGGGTGCGATCCCCGGAAGATTCTCATGGCGTCGACCGGGGTGATCGGTCGCCCGCTCAATATGGAGGCGATCCTGGGGGCCCTTCCTGAGCTGGTCAGGGAGTCCGGTCCTTTCGGCCATGAAGCCTGCGCGCAGGCGATCATGACGACCGATACGCGCTCGAAGTCGGCCCAGATCGAAGGATCTGTCGGGGGGCGATCTGTCAGGGTGGGAGGAATCGCGAAGGGCGTCGGGATGATCCATCCACAAATGGCGACCCTTCTCGTCTTCCTGACGACAGATGCCTGCGTGGAAA
>DAIBSV010000330.1 GCA_027415455.1 Nitrospirota bacterium
TCCCCTGTCATGCGGCAGGAGGTGTCGCGGGACGGTTCCAGGGGGCCGATTTGTCCTGACGCGTTTCGTAGACGGTGATTTCCGGTGACTTTTTGAGAGAGAGTCCGATCTCGTCGAGCCCTTCAAGGAGGTGCGTCTTTCGGACCGGGTCGACGGAAAAGGAAAAAACGTCACCGGAGGGTGTCCGGACCTTCTGCTCCGGGAGGTCGATGGTCAGCTGGAAGCCGGGCGTTTTGGCCACCTCGGAAAAGAGAGCGTCCACTTCCTGAGGTTTGAGAACGACCGGGAGGATGCCATTCTTGAAGCAGTTGTTGTAGAAAATGTCGGCAAAGGATGGCGCGATGACCGCACGAAAGCCATAGTCCAGCAGGGCCCATGGGGCATGCTCTCTCGATGATCCGCATCCGAAGTTTTCACGGGCCAGGAGGATCCTGGCCCCATGGTAGCGGGGATTGTTCAGGACAAAGGAGGGGTCCGGGACGAGTCCGTCTGTTCGTCCGTCGGAGGGCGCGTCCTTGTAGCGCCAGTCATAGAAGAGACTCACGCCAAGTCCGGTTCGCCGGATGGTCTTCAGAAACTGCTTGGGAATGATCGCGTCGGTATCGATGTTGGCCCGGTCTATCGGGGCGACGACGGCGGTCATGGTCACGAATGGTTCCATGGGTTGGGCTCCTAAAGGTTTTTCAGGATCGGGAAAGCGTCCGTATGTCCACGAAGTGTCCGGCGATGGCTGCGGCTGCGGCCATCTCGGGGCTGACAAGGTGCGTGCGCCCGTTCTTGCCCTGACGTCCCTCGAAATTCCGGTTGGATGTGGAGGCGCAGCGCTCAAAGGGGGCAAGCTGGTCGGGGTTCATGCCCAGACACATGGAGCAGCCGGGTTCTCGCCATTCGAGGCCAGCCTCGATGAAGATCTGATGGAGATTTTCTTTTTCGGCCTGTTGCCGGACGAGTCCGGAGCCCGGAACGACCATGGCGCTCACGCCCTTGGCGATTTTGTGTCCCTTGACGATCGAGGCCGCGGCTCGAAGATCTTCGATCCGGCCGTTGGTGCAGGAGCCGATGAAGATGCGCGTGACGGGAATATCGGTAATCCTCGTTCCCGGAGAAAGTCCCATGTAGGCCAGGGCTTTCCGGGCCATGTCACGTTCGACGGGGTCGGTGAACTGTTCGGGGTCGGGAACCCGGCCGTCGACGCCGGTCACCTGCCCTGGATTGGTCCCCCAGGTCACCTGGGGCGAGAGCCGTGAGGCGTCGAGGGTGACCGTCCTGTCGTAGGTCGCTCCGGGATCGGTGGCAAGCGACTGCCAATAGGCAACCGCCCGGTCCCAGAGATCTCCCTTGGGGGCGTAGGGTCGACCTTTCAGGTAGGTAAAGGTCTTTTCGTCGGGAGCCACAAGGCCGGCACGGGCTCCGGCTTCAATGGCCATGTTGCAGAGGGTCATGCGCCCTTCCATGGTGAGGGCTCTGACCGCCTCCCCGGTGAATTCAAGAATGTGGCCGGTTCCCCCAGCCGTTCCGATCTTTCCGATGACGGCCAGGATCAGGTCCTTGGGTGTGACCCCGGGAGCCGGCTTTCCTTCGATCCGGATTTCCATGGTCCTGGGGCGCGTCTGAGGAAGGGTCTGGGTCGCCAGCACATGCTCAACCTCGGAGGTTCCGATGCCGAAAGCCAGGGCTCCAAAAGCTCCGTGCGTCGCCGTGTGGCTGTCCCCGCAAACGATGGTGAGTCCCGGGAGGGTGATTCCCTGTTCGGGCGCAATCACG
>DAIBSV010000331.1 GCA_027415455.1 Nitrospirota bacterium
CTCCCGGGGCGGATCTCCCCGCTGTGGCCCTCCTCTCTTCTCCTGCGGGAGGACCCCGGGAATGTCTCGTTCCTGATCCGCGGGGAAAAGGAGGCGGCCCGTCTGACGATTGTCCCCAAGGGGGGCGCCGATCTCAGGGAGGAGTTCGGGGGCTGGGTGGAGCGCTGGAACCGGGAGTCCCTTTTTCCCTTTCTCGACCCGGACTCGCTCGAGATCGTGACCCCGGCACCGGGGACGCTTTTTGCTCCGAACCATGCCCCCTCCCTTCGGGAAGAGACGCCGTTTTTGTCCCGGGCGGGCCATTATGCCGAGATGGTCGATCCGACATGTCTTCCGGTCGTCCCGGAGGATTTCTGGGCCGATCTCTCCATGGCGATCCCCTCCCTCGTCGCTCCCATGCGTCCCTGAGCCTGATCTCTTCGGACGTCACCCTTCGCACATGAAAGGACTAAGGACCGAACCATGACCCCATCTCCCAGGGAGTCTCTCGACCGTCTCTCCCGCGGTGCCGTCGATCTCGTCTCTCCCGAGGACCTTCTCCGGAAGCTCGAGCAATCACAGGCCTCCGGTATTCCCCTTCGGATCAAGGCGGGCTTCGATCCGACGGCCCCGGATCTTCACCTGGGCCATGCGGTTCTACTCCTGAAGCTTCGGGAATTCCAGGATCTCGGCCACCAGGTCCTCTTCCTGATCGGGGACTTCACGGGCATGATCGGGGATCCCACAGGCCGCTCCGAGATCCGCAAACCCCTGACCGACGCCGAGATCGCCGCGAATGCCGCTACCTACAGGGAGCAGGTCTTCCGGATCCTCGATCCGGAAAAAACCCGCGTGGTCTTCAACAGCGAGTGGATGAGACCCCTGGGGGTCGAGGGGATGATCCGGCTCGCGGCCCGGCAGACGGTGGCCCATTTCCTCGACCGGGAGGACTTCCGGCGGCGCATGGAGCAGTCGCTTCCGATCCATCTCCACGAACTCCTCTATCCCCTGATCCAGGGATACGATTCGGTGGCGCTTCGGGCCGATGTCGAACTTGGCGGAACCGACCAGCTCTTCAATCTTCTCGTGGGCCGGGATCTCCAGCGCTCCTATGGCCAGGAACCCCAGGTGGTGCTCTCCATGCCCCTTCTGGTGGGGCTCGACGGCGAGAAGAAGATGAGCAAGAGCCTGAAGAACGCTGTGGGAATCCTCGACGAGCCCTTCGAGATGTACGGGAAGATCATGTCCATCCCCGATGCCGCGATGGACTCCTATGCCCTTCTTCTGACCGGGATCCCGGAAGGGGAGATAAGGTCCGCCCACCCCCGAGATGCCAAGGCCCGAATCGCGCTCGAGATCACGACCCGTTTCCACGGGGCGGAAAAGGCCCGGGAGGCGCAGGAGCGCTTCGTCCACCAGTTTTCCCGGCGGGAAACGCCGGCGGAGATCCCGGACTTTCTACTCCCGGATTCGGGACCGGTCCGCCTGTCGACCGTCATGGTTCGGGCCGGAGCGGCCCGCTCGGAGAGCCAGGCCAAGCAGTTGATCGCCCAGAAGGCCGTCGACCTCGACGGAGCCCCGGTCACGGATCCCTTCGCCGAGGTCATGGCCTCCGGACAGATCCTGCGGGTGGGAAAGCGCTTCTACTGCCGACTTGTCCGGGGCTGAGCCTTCCCCGCTCTTTCATCTTGTCTCTAAGTTTCAGTCGGTGATTTAATCGCGGTTGTCGATCGGACCAGTCGTTTTTCGATTTCCCCGCGGTTC
>DAIBSV010000332.1 GCA_027415455.1 Nitrospirota bacterium
ATCTTCCTGTGAGGGGGGGCGACGATGACCTCGAGGTTGTAGATCTTGTGGAACTCCGTCGCCTCCGTATCCGCCGTTCCGGTCATCCCCGAAAGTTTCTTGTACATGCGGAAGTAGTTCTGGAAGGTGACGGTGGCCAGGGTCTGGTTCTCCATCTGGATCTTGACCCGCTCCTTGGCCTCCACCGCCTGATGGAGACCTTCTCCCCAACGGCGTCCGGTCATCAGACGCCCGGTGAACTCGTCCACGATGATGACCTCTCCGTTCTTCACCACATAGTCCACATCGCGCTTGTACAGATGGTGGGCCTTGATGGCCTGCATCAGGTGGTGGACATAGGAAATGTTGCGAAGCTCGTAGAGGTTGCCCACGTCGAGGAGGGACTCGACCAGATCCGA
Source organism: Nitrospirota bacterium (assembly GCA_027415455.1). The sequence continues at coordinate 399 of DAIBSV010000332.1, forward strand.
TCCCTCTTCCGTCATGGAAACGGTCTTGTGCTTCTCGTCCACGGTGAAATGGTCTCCCTTGCGGAGCTGGGGAATGATCCGGTCGACCTTTTCGTAAAGATCGGTCGACTCCTCCGAGGGGCCCGAAATGATCAGGGGGGTTCTCGCCTCGTCGATCAGGATGCTGTCCACCTCGTCGACGATGGCAAAGTTGAGCTCCCTCTGGACGAACTGGTCGATCTCGTACTTCATGTTGTCGCGAAGATAGTCGAATCCGAACTCGTTGTTCGTCCCGTAGGTGATGTCGCAGCCATAGGCCTTCTGCCTCAGATCGTCCGGCATGTCGTGCTGGATGAGGCCGACGGACATCCCCAGAAACTGGTACAGCTCTCCCATCCAGGCCGAATCCCTTTTTGCGAGGTAGTCGTTGACCGTCACGACGTGAACGCCCTTCCCCTCCAGCGCGTTCAGATAGACCGGAAGCGTTCCGACAAGCGTTTTCCCCTCTCCGGTCTTCATCTCCGCGATCCGACCCTCGTGAAGGATGGCTCCGCCCATGATCTGCACATCGAAATGGCGCATTCCGAGAACGCGCCGGCCGGCCTCCCTGACCACGGCAAAGGCCTCGGGAAGGAGCGCCTCGAGGGTTTCTCCATTGGCCAGGCGGGCCCGGAACTGGGCGGTCCGGGAGCACAGCTCCTCATCGGACAGGCGGGACACGGATTCTTCGAGCGCGTTGACCGCCTCGACAATCTTGGAAACCCTCCGGATCTCCCTGTCATTTCGACTGGAAAAGAACGACCGGACAAGGGACTTGAACATGGGACAATCTCCTCTCAAAAAAACATGGATCCAAAACGTGCGAACAGGAAGAATCGACAGGATCCCTCAGGAAGGGACGGGCCTATCGGCCGCCGGTCAGGAGACTCTCATCAAAATACTGGCGCGGATCGACCGGATGCCCGAACTCCCGGAGCTCGTAATGGAGATGGGGCGCGGTCGTCAGCCCCGTCAGGCCGATCGTTCCGATCTGGGAATTCCTGTCGACGGACTGGCCGAGGACGACATCGATCTGGTCGAGATGGGCGAACAGGGAGGACAGACCCAAGCCGTGGTAAACGACGACATAGTTGCCGTAATCGGGCGTCCGGTCGGTCAGGATGACCACTCCGCGCGCAGGAGGATGGACAGTGACCCCTTCTTCCTGGGCGATGTCGAGACCGGGATGAAACTCCTCTCCGTTTCCGATCGGGCCGGCCCTCTTCCCGAAGGTGGAGACAACCCATCCGGCGACCGGGGTTCCGAGAACCCTGTCGGCCGCGTCATAACTCCAGGGAAGCGGTTCGGGACGGGCCGTGTCCCC
>DAIBSV010000333.1 GCA_027415455.1 Nitrospirota bacterium
CTCTCATGACCGAGGGGGAGTTCCGGCATCCCGGCCATGTGTTTCGGGTGTTCTTCGAGTCTGAAGAGGAGTGGAGGGAGATCCTTTGGAAAGAACTCAACCAAAACGAGCGGATCGGGGCTTTCGTTTTTCTCCCCGAGACGCCGAAAAAGGTGCCGGTCTCATTTTCCGGCCCGTGGATCGAATATTCCCGTTTCCGGGTTCCGACACAAAAATCGTGTTCTCCTCGTGAAGAGGCTCCGATGGGAGGAACGCCGTCTTCTCTCCGGGAAAAGCGTTTGGAGCGGGCGGAACAGTTTCCGTTCTTCCGACTGCACAGCAAATCCACTGGGGAGCGGTTCAGTCTTCACGTCGCCCGGCGGGAGGGGAGTCCGACGTCCGAGTGTTTTCCTGATTCCTTTGGGCTTTCGCGAGGACAGAACTCTTATGCCTTGCCCATGGAGCCGTAAATGAGGGAAGCGGTCAAGCCCCGACAGATCCTGCTCTCTAAACGGGCGAACGTGTTCTATCTGGATCACGTCAAGGTTCTCGTGAAGGACGACCGGGTGGTTTACCTGACGGAAGAGGGAGACATCGGACGTTTCTATAATATTCCGGAACGCAACACGATCTTTATTCTCCTGGGAAAGGGAAGTTCCCTGACCGATGCGGCGGCCCGGCGGCTGGCGGACTCCAATATTGTCGTCGGATTCGTCGGCAATGGCGGGTCGCCGCTTTTTTCTTCCGTCGATTACGTCTTCCTGACGCCTCAGTCGGAATACCGCCCCACAGAATACATGCAAGCCTGGATGCGGATGTGGCTCGACGAGGACAAGCGATTGTCCGTGGCGAAAATCTTCTTTGAGACTCGTCTCCGGTGGACGCTTCAAAGCTGGTCGTCTTTGTCTTTTCTCAAGATGAGGAATGTCGTTTTGTCGGAACCGGAAATCGGGTATTCTCTCCGGAAGGCGGAGACGGCATCCGATACCGGACACCTGCTGTCGATCGAAGCGGAATGGGCCAAGAATCTTTACGGGAAACTGGCACGAGGATTCGATCTGTCCGATTTTACCAGGAACGAGGGGCAGGGGCGTCGGGAATCCCTGAGCGATCGGGCCAACAGTTATCTCGATCACGGGAATTATATCGCCTATGGGTACGCTGCGTCGGCTCTGAACGTGCTTGGGATTTCCTATGCGCTTCCCGTCATGCACGGGAAGACGCGGCGCGGGGCCCTCGTGTTCGATGTGGCGGATCTCTATAAAGACGCCTTCGTTTTGCCTTCGGCGTTCCAGGCGGCGACAAGCGGTGAACGCAATCAAGACTTCCGTGACGACCTGATCGATTTCTTCCAGTCGAAGATGGTTCTTGACGACATCATCGAGACCATCAAAAAAGTTGTCTTGTAAAAAGTTAGATATATTCATATCTTATGGGAGGAGGGCAGAACGAAGGTTTTGGGAAGGGATTTCGAGGAATCTCTTGTTGCTTCTGAAAAAGCGTCGGATTGTGTGCAGTTATCCACCGTGTAGGTGGCTTAGAAGGGGACGACGGCTTAAAGTCCCCGCCGATCGTCGTTATCCACCGTGTAGGTGGCTTAGAAGATCTAGCACCCTCGCCGTTCTTGATCCACTCCGTTATCCACCGTGTAGGTGGCTTAGAAGCGTCGACTCGAACCCCTTGAGACAGTCCTCGCGGTTATCCACCGTGTAGGTGGCTTAGAAGTCGCCCCGTCGCCCTTAGCCTCGTAAGTCACTGTT
>DAIBSV010000334.1 GCA_027415455.1 Nitrospirota bacterium
CCGGAGGGGCCGGCGGTGATCGAGGGCCAAGGGCACAAATCGTTGAAATATGGATGAGCCGAAGCGAAAGATCTAAAAAGCGGGCGGACCGCCAGAAATGAAGCAGACATTCCGCGGAACGATCAGAAGCATGCAGCGAATCCTATTGATGGGATATGGGTAAGAGTCTTTGGGGTTCAAGGAGGTAAGTTGAGGGTTTTTATCACGCTCAAAGTGTTTACCATTCTCTCCGCAACGGTGTATCTGCTGCTCGCGGGCGTCGGAGAAGGAGGTTTCCAGGCCTATTTCTCGCGACCTCCGCTCGTCGCTCTGGCGATGGTCGTCTTCCTTCTCGCTTTCAGCTCGCTCTTCACCGAAGGCAATATGAGCTCCGGACAACGGGAGGATCGCAGCAATCGCTGGGTTTTAGTCATCTTCAGCATTGTCGGGATCCTTAGCGGTTGGCTGCCTGCCTACACAGACCGGATAGGATTTCTGTCCTTCGGAGGTGAGGCCGTGCGCGCACTCGGCGTTATAATGGTGGCTGTCGGCGGTTCGCTCCGCCTCTATCCGGTTTTTGTGCTCGGCAATCGATTCAGTGGACTCATCGACCTTCAGCCGGGCCACAAGCTTGTCACGACCGGGATTTACCGGCACATCCGCAACCCGAGCTATCTCGGCCTCCTGGTCACTTCTCTGGGCTGGGCGCTGGCTTTTCGCTCGTTCATCGGCATTTTGCTGGTCCTTTGCCTATTACCGCCCCTCGTCGCGCGCATCCATTCGTAAGAAAACCTTCTACAATCACAATTCGGCGAGGAATATGCCGCATACAAGCGTCATAGTTGGCGACTGCTCCCTGGAATATATTGAACTTACGGCTCTTCAGAATTGGAAAGGCCAAAGATCTGACGGATCGTCTGGCCCGCTCTCCGGAGATCACTCTACAGAGAAAGGAGGAGCAGAAAGGCCGTCTCTCCCCCCTCGACCAGGAATCCCGCCAGATCCCCCGAAAGTCCGTCGCTCCGCTTCAGGACTCCCGATCCAACCAGAAGCAGCCCTGAAAAAAGAATCATGGCCGACACCCCGCCACGGATTCCCCCGGCTCCGAAGGCCGCGAGGATCCCCAGGATGGCGGCCGCGAGCGGAGCCCTCCAGCCGGACCCGGAAAGAAGCGCTCCGAGACCTCCCTCCGGGGCCGGCCTTCCCCGGGAGAGGAGCCTGAAGAGAAGGGGAAGGAATCCCCGGGAGAGAAGGGGGGCCAGAAAAACGGCCGCCGGGCCGGGCGTGGCGAGAAGGAGACCGATCCACTTTCCGAGAAGGAGCAGGTTCAGGGCGACAATGGCATAGACGCCCTTCCTGGGGTCCTTGCGGATGCGTCTTTTTTCCTCGGGAGAAACGGGAGCCAGGGCCGATTCCAGCGTATCGGCCAGCCCGTCGAGATGGAGGGCCCCCGTCAGGAAGATCCAGAGGCCGAGCAGGAGAAAGGCCGTCAAAAAAGGAGGCATCGGCCGCGACAGCACGACAGGAAGCCAGTCCGCCGCGGCGAGGACTCCTCCCAGAAAAAGTCCGATGATCAAAAGGGGAAAGGCCCCCAGAAAGGAGGGCATCTCCGCCTCGTGGACCCGGGAGGGAACGGGGAAGCGGGTCATGAAGGACAGGGCAAAGAGAAGACGGTCCCGGAACCGGTCCCGGCCCTCCGGGGAACTCACCCCTCTTCGGCCTGGGAGACGCGG
>DAIBSV010000335.1 GCA_027415455.1 Nitrospirota bacterium
GGCTGAATCCCCGAAAGGGACGTAAGAGGATAGCTGCTCTGGACCGACGGCCCCTGCATGAGGGACATCAGGGAGAAGTTCGGGAAGAAGACGTGGGTGAGCGAAGGTGTCGTTCCGTTTGAGATGATGGTCCACCAATCCTGGTCAGCGAACTGGAGGGGAGAGGCGAAGATGGGGTTCTGGACTTCGCAGTAGGAATGGACGCCCGAACTCTTGATCGAGGCCGACGATGCGGAGGGAGGATGGAGCATTACCTTCCTGAGGGCCAGGACGAGGAGGCTTTTTTTCGGCCGATTTACCGGGCGAGCGAGAAAGACCTTGACCGTGGCCGGAGAGACCAGGGCCTTTTCAATGGCATCCTTTCCATAGACATCCCGGAAGATCCGGAGCGCATCTTGGGACAGGCTCATGATGGAGCCGGGATTGCCCGACATGGCCTCAAGCGTCGGAACGCCGATGTCCTTGATGGAAAGGACCACGAGCCCCTCCCAGGTCCCGGCGAGAAGGGTCACCTCCGAATAGCAGGTCGGGCTGGTTCCGGCGAGACGAACGGTATGGCCGTCGGAGAGGGGAAAGATCCCCGTGATCCATCCGGCACTGTTTCCCACGGGAATCCGTTCCATGAGGAGGCCGTTCGTGTTCAGAACGGCCAGAGCCGGCCCATCGAAGAAAGATAGGGGGACGAGGTTCATGTGGGCCTGATAGTAAACCCCCGCGCTGCTATAGTTGGTCACGGCCGTATAGGTGGGCTTTTGGCGCACAGTCGCCGTGGTCCAGGCGAGGTCGGTGGCCGGATCCACCTTCAGCCCGAAATTCCCGTTTTCGGGAGGGAGGCCCACCGGAAAGGGCCCTCGGACGCGGCCGTTCGGAAGAAGGTGGTAGAGAACCAGGAGGGGATGACGGGAGCCTTCATGGAGGATCGAGGGATAGAAGATTCCGTCCTCGTTGTCCCGGGCGACCTGAAGATTGCCGGGGGTCCAGCGGGAGGCGGCGGGAAGACGAAGGTATCGAAGCCGCCGGGACCGGGAATCGTAGACGGCCACCTTCCTCTGGAGTCGGTTGATCTGGGAGGGGAAGATAAAAACCCGTCCCCGGCTGTCGGCGGCGACCGAACGGGGCGCGGGCTGGAAGGGGAGACGAAGGGAGGCCGTCCAGTCCGTCTTTCCCGTCTTGACGTCGAGCTCCTCGAGCAAGAGTCCGGAGGGGCCGGTACGAACGAGAACGAAGGCGTGTTTGCCCGGAACGCCGGCGACCGCGAGAATCGAGCTCCCCGGAAAATTCACGGTGTCGACCCCCGGATCTGGTTCTTGTCGTGAATTGCCGATTTTCCGCCCAGAAGGCCGGTATCTAGGGCGCTCTGGAGCGAGGCGCAGGAGGAGAGAAGGAGAAAGGTCGCGAGAAGAAGGGGCGATTTTCGGCGCATGAAGAATTCTCCCGAAAGGGTGGAGGTTGATCCGGACCGGCTCGAAGGTGGCGAGGGGCACCCTGTCCGGAGGACGCGATCTGTGTTTCGTGACGGTGAGGGCGCAAAAAAGCCCCTCCCGAATTGCTCCGGGAAGGGCCAGGTGTTGCAAGGGCTTTTAGAGCTTAGGCGACGCTCTGGCTCCGGCGGTTTCTCACGACCATGAAGGCCACGAGGCCCAGTGCGGTGCCGAAGAGCACCAAGGTGCCGGGTTCGGGCGCATTGGACGGAACGAAGACGGGAAGAC
>DAIBSV010000336.1 GCA_027415455.1 Nitrospirota bacterium
TGACGCGCTCCTCGGGAAAGGTCAGGTGAAGTCTCATCTGGGTCATGCCGAGCCTCCCGCGATGGCCGGAATGATCGAAACCTCGTCTCCCGGCTTGATGGAGGTATCGAGTCCCTCACGGAACCGGATATCTTCCTCGTTGACGTAGATATTGATGAAACGGCGCAGCTCTCCGCTCTCATCCGCCAGACGCTCTCCGATCCCCGGATAGTGGAGCTCGAGATTCTTCAGGATCTCCCTGATCGTCCCTCCCTCCTCCCGAACCTCGTTCTGGTTGCCGGTGAGCTTGCGGAGGGGCGTGGGAATGCGAACGACAACGGACATGATCTTCCTTTCTCTGCGAAATTCAGTTCGTGGGATTGACGGTTTTTCTGAAGGAGGCCAGGGTCGGATCGATGCCGACCGGTTCCGGCAGCGCCCCCGACAGGGCTTCCATGGTCTTGAGACCGTTCCCGGTGATATAGGCGACGGTCAGGTCCTTCCGGCCGATCCGTCCTTCCGCGCATAGCTTCCTGAGGGAGGCAATGGTCACCCCGCCCGCCGTCTCGGCGAAGATTCCTTCTGTTTCGGCCAGGAGCTTCATCCCCTCGACGATTTCCGGATCGCTCGCCGCGGCAATCGCTCCGCCCGACTTGAAAACCACATCGAGAGAGTAGAAGCCGTCGGCAGGATTTCCGATGGCTAGAGACTTGGCGATCGTGTTCGGTTTGACCGGGATGAGGTGATTTTTGCCCGAGACAAAGGCCCGGTAGACCGGAGAACACCCTTCGGCCTGGGCGCCGTTGACCTTGAGGCGATCGTTCGACGAGACGAGGCCCAGCTTCTCGAACTCCTGAAATCCCTTCCGGATCTTCGTCAGAAGAGAGCCCGAGGCGATCGGAACCACCACCTGGTCGGGAATCCGCCAGCCGAGCTGCTCGGCGGTTTCAAAGGCCAGCGATTTTGATCCTTCGGCATAGTAGGGCCGGATGTTGATGTTGACGAAGGCCCAGGGGTATTCCCCTCCGATTTCGCTGCAGAGACGGTTCACATCGTCGTAATTTCCCCGCACGGCCACCACTGTCGGATTGTAGATCAGATTTCCCAGAATCTTCCCCGCCTCGAGGTCGTGGGGGATGAAGACGAAGCACTTCATTCCGACGCTCGCGGCATGGGCCGAGACGGAGTTCGCGAGATTCCCGGTCGAGGCGCAGGCGACCGTATCGAATCCCAACTCCCGGGCACGGGTCATGGCGACAGCCACGACCCGATCCTTGAAGGAGAGGGTGGGATGGTTCACGGTGTCGTTTTTCAGGTAAAGATTGTCGAGCCCCAGAAGCTTCCCCAGCCGTTTGGCGTGGATCAGCGGGGTCATGCCCGCATGGAGTCCCACCGTCGGAGCTCCGGTGACCGGAAGAAGTTCATGGTAGCGCCAGAGGGATTTCGGCCCCTCCTCGATCGAGCGCCGGGAGATTCTCCGCCCGATCGCCGCGTAATCGTAATCAACTTCGAGGGGACCAAAGCAGAATTCGCAGATATGAATCGCCACGGCCGGGTAAAGACGGCCGCATTCACGACACTTCAGTCCCTTTATCTTCGACTCCTTCGGAGAGATTTCGGATATCGAACGAACCGTTCTGTACCTGAGGGAACGCGGCGTTCATGTGGACCCTCTCGAAAAAAGCATTCTCGAGGGATAAGGAGAG
>DAIBSV010000337.1 GCA_027415455.1 Nitrospirota bacterium
CCTCTGAACGAGGAACAGCAAAAAAGCCTGACCGTCGTGGGGGAGGAGATCGACCATCTCGTCGATCTCGTCAACCAGCTCCTGGACCTGGGCCGAATCGAGGCGGGACAGATGCGGATCGATCTCCAGCCGCTGGAGCTCCGGACTTTTCTGGGGCGCATCATCGAACGGTATCGCCTGGCCGCCGAAGGATCGGGAAGAGGCTTCGAGGCCCATATCGACGGGGAGCTTCCGGAGGTCATCCGGACCGATGCCAACAAACTGGCCCAGGTTCTGGACAACCTTTTGGGAAATGCGTTTAAATTTACGCAGGAGGGGGAAAAGGTCCGATTTTCGGTCACCCGGGAGCTGAGGACGCTCCGCTTCGAGATCGCCGACACCGGCATCGGAATTCCCCCGGAGAACATTCCCTTTCTTTTCGACAAGTTTTACCAGGTGGCCCCCTTCGACATCCGGACAAAGGAAGGCCTTGGACTGGGGCTCGCCGTCACAAAAGGAATTGTCGTCACCATGGGAGGGTCGATCGAGATAGCCCGGAACGCTCCGAAAGGAACGATCTTCATCGTCTCCCTCCCCCTTTTATACGAGGAGGGATCCCATGAATAGCGTCCGCACAAAGTCCCTGTTCCGGCATGCGCTCTTCCTTCTGCTTCTTCCGGTGGTGGCCTGCCAGTCGCTTCCACCGGTCCGGACTCCTCCTTCCTGCCCTCCTCCCGTCGTCATTCTTCCTCCCTTTGCCATCGCAGAGATCAGCCATCACGACGCCCAGTACTTCGCAGGGATGTCCTACCTCTTTACGAAACACTACTACAGGGCCGCCCGGGCTCTTCTGAAGCAGCGATCGTCCCTCGGAGACCTGTCTTCCGCCGTCCGCGACAGGCTCGTCTTCGCCTGGGCCCTCGCCGACCTTCATCTGGGCCCCGGGAAGCGCCACGAAGGACGAGACCTTTTGAGAACCCTCAACGGGGAAAAAACGCCGACGGAGTTGAAGGAGGCGTCCCAGAGGCTTCTTGCGGATGCACAGGACGCCTCGAGGCTACGCAAGGAGCGGGCCCTGCTCCTCCAGAAGCTCACCCAGGTGAAGAAAACCCTGAAGGAGTTCTCGAATCTGGAAAAGTCCCTGAAATGAAGGCCCAGGGCCGCATCCTGATCGTGGACGACTACGCCAATACGCGCCTTTATCTCCGGACTCTCCTGACCCACGAAGGATATGTCGTCTACGAGGCGGGGAGCGGGCGGGAGGCCCTCGAGGTTCTGAAGGCCGATCCTCTGCCGGCGCACCGTTCCGCGATTCTTCTGGATCTGAAGCTTCCCGACACGACCGGCATCGAGCTGGTCGAACCCCTTCGTGCCCTGGCCCCCCAGGTGCCGGTGGTGCTCATGACCGCCCATGCCACGGTGGAGACGGCGGTCGAGGCGATCCGGAAAGGGGCGGCCAACTATCTCGAAAAACCGATCGACGAGAAGAAGCTTCTGACCCTGCTTGGCGATCTGACCTCGGCTCCCGTCAGACCGGAGAGGCCGAACCGGTCGGAAGAGGGTCTCCCCCTTCCCCTCCTCGCCGGGGAGAGTCCGGCCGTCAAAAGACTGGCCGAACGCATCCGGAAGGCCGCCTCCCACTCCATTCCCATCCTGATCACCGGTGAGTCGGGAACAGGCAAGG
>DAIBSV010000338.1 GCA_027415455.1 Nitrospirota bacterium
ATCTATTCTCCGATCCTCAGGCGGTTTCTTGCCCATCCGAAGATTGTTTTGGCAAGCGCCGGTGGACTGATCTTCCTTTCGGTTCCCGTTTATGCCCGACTCGGGTCGGAGTTCATGCCCCCTCTGTACGAAGGGACCATCCTCTTCATGCCTTCGACGCTTCCGGGAATTTCGATCACCCAGGCTGTCGCGATCCTAAAAAGGCAGGACGCCATTCTGGCCAGATTCCCGGAGGTGGAGCACGTCTTCGGGAAGGTGGGACGCACCGATTCCCCCACCGACTCTGCCCCCATATCGATGACGGAAACAGTGATCTCCCTGAAACCGAGAAATCGTTGGCCCGAAGGTGAAAGTTACGACCGTCTCGTTTCCCGCATGAACGATGCGGTGCGGTTTCCAGGGGTCACAAACGTCTGGGGGATGCCGATCCAGATCCGCACGGAAATGCTGGCAACGGGAATTCGCAGCGCGGTGGGAATCAAGATCTTCGGAAGCGATCTGCATGTTATCGACCGGATCGGAAAGCAGATCGAACAAGTGCTTCCCGGCGTTCGCGGGACGAGAAGCGCCTATTCCGAGCGTCTGGAGGGAGGATATTTCATCGATTTCGTTATCGACAGGGAAAAAGCCGAACGATACGACCTTACCGTACGGGATATCGAAGATGTGGTCCAGTCGGCCATCGGGGGAAAAAACGTGACCACGACTGTGGAAGGACGCGAAAGATATACGGTGAATGCGCGCTATGGAAGGGATTTCCGGAACGGGCTTTCGAAACTGGAACAGATACTGGTCCCGACACCGGCCGGCCCCCCCATTCCCCTTGCGCAACTGACCAGAATTTCCGTGACGAAAGGGGCCCCGATGGTCCGGGACGAAAACGGCTCACTCTCGGGGATCGTGTCTGTGGATGTCGCGGGAAGGGATCTCGTAGGATGGGTCGAGGAAGCCAAAAGGACCGTCCGCGAACATGTCAGCATCCCTGAAGGATACCGCATTCAATGGGCCGGTTCTTACGAGTATTTCAAAAGAGCCCGGCAGCGTATCGCCGCAATGGTTCCCCTCACAATCTTGATCGTCTTTTTTCTGCTTTATCTCAACTTTCGCTCCGTAACGGAATCGTTCATCGTTTTACTCTCCTTCCCTCTCGGAATGACGGGCGGACTTCTTTACCTGTGGATTCTTCATTACAATGTGAGCGTCGCGGTCTGGGTCGGGATTCTTGCGCTGGGAGGCATCTCTGCCGAAACGGGTGTTGTCATGCTGGTCTATCTTGACGAAGCCTGCAATAGGAAAGGGTCCTTGGGACAACTGAAGGACGAGAGGGATCTGGAAGAGGCGATCGTCGAGGGTGCGGCGAAAAGGGTTCGGCCAAAGATCATGACGGTATCCTCGATCCTCTTCGGACTGATCCCTGTCATGTGGTCCCACGGCACCGGAGCGGACGTCATGAAGAGAATCGCCGCCCCGATGGTCGGGGGATTGATCACGTCGACGCTGTCGACACTGGTCGTCGTGCCTGTTCTGTACGCATTGTGGAAGAAGCGCTCGTTGCCGCTTTCGCCATTTTCCGAGAGGGAAGAGCGCTCCTGATCACTTTTTCTCGAGTTCTTCCGCACGCATTTTGTGCCAATGCGCGAACATCAGGAATTGCCGCCGC
>DAIBSV010000339.1 GCA_027415455.1 Nitrospirota bacterium
ATCCGGTTCATTCTTTTCAGGAGGAATCCTTATGATCCCAGAAAAACGAAGGGCAAAGGTTCTGGCTCTTCTCGCCGCGGGGTTTCTCGCGACGGGAGGCTGGACCCCCGCTTTCGCCGACAACCTGACGCCCGATTCGCCGTATTCCCAGCCGGGCCAGACGGCGACCAACCAGTCGGGGACCCCGTCCGGCTCCCAGACCTCGACTCCGGCGGACATGGACAAGTTCAACTCCGAGTTCCACAACTCCTTCCAGAACCTGATGCCCGATGCCCCGCCCCCAGGCTACTCCACGATGATGGGCAAGTGGGTGACCACCATGTACGGCTTCGTCCAGGTGGACACGGTCTACGATTCCTCGAACTCCTACAACAACTGGCCCTTCAACGCAGCACCGGCCAATCAGTCTGTCGCGCAAAAAGCTGACGGACAGCCTCTGGGAAGCACGATAGACTCCAATCGGTTTGGGATGGACGTGAACAACTCCCGTATCGGATTCGCCCTTTCCTCGCCGGTCTACAACGGCTACAAGATCCGGGCGCTTCTCGAAATGGACTTTCTGGCCGACCCCGGCGAGAGTCTGACGGGTTCTGGACTCGGCTACGTGACCAACCCGATCTTCCGCATCCGGCATTTCTTCTTCGACGTGACCACCCCCTCCTGGGGGAATGTCCTGGTGGGGCAATACTGGTCCCTCTTCGGATGGCAGCCCTACAACATCCAGAACAACCTGCAGATCGCTCCGGGTCCCGGCACGGCCTACGGTCGGTTCCCCCAGATCCGCTGGTACAAGATCCTCCACATGGACGAGCTCTCCCAGGGTCTGATGCTCGAACCTGCCGTGGCGGTGATGACTCCCCCCACCACGACAGCCTCCCTTCCGGCATTTACCGAAGGTCTTAAACTTTCCGACAGCCACCTGATGACGGAGATGATGATCGGCGACACCGGAAAGGGCCAGTTCCCGGCCTCCATCGGAATCTCCGGGATTGAAACCTACTATTCGGGAGTCGTGGGTCCTTACGCTGGATCAAAAACGGTTAATGGTGTAACTACACCCATTCCAACACTTGGAAACACCTCACCTAACACCGGCTTCAACTCCTGGACGGCGGCGGGTGCGGTGGACCTGATCTTGCCGATCATTCCGATCCACAACGACAAGCCCGGCAACAACCTGACCCTCCAGGCCGAATATACCTGGGGCCAGGGGGACGCCTGGCAGTTCCCGAATCTCTCCTTCGGACTGGGCGGAGCCTCCGTCAATACGCCCGGTGCCGGATTTGCCGGAAACGGAATCGTTGCCAACAATGGCTTCCTGCCGCTCGACATCCAGACCTACAACGCCGACCTGCAGTACTACTTCCCGGACGATGCCCGGACCTCGATCGTTGTGGGTTTCGCAGTGGACAACGCCTCCAATCTCCAGCAGATCTCCGGAGCCCTGGGCGGCGTGCCCTCAACCCTCGGCGGGGCCGGTTCGACCAATGGTCTCTATAGCTACCTCGAACCCGACACCCATCTGACCTTCGCCTATGTCGACCTCTGGCACGACTTCACCCCGGCGGTGCGCGCGGGCCTCGAGTTCGGCCAGTACGACGCGGTCTACGTCGGAGGGGCCAACGCCCTGGACAACCGG
>DAIBSV010000033.1:0-7887 GCA_027415455.1 Nitrospirota bacterium
CCCGGGACCGCGTCCAGGATCCGGGAGGCCATCCAGGAGGGGCATCCCTTCCAGGGAGAGATCCTGAACTACAGAAAGGACGGGACCCCTTTCTGGAACCTCCTTTCGATCAATCCCGTCCGGGACACCTCCGGCACCCTCGTCAATTTCGTGGGGGTCCAGCGGGACATCACCTCCATCGTCATGATGAACCGGCGCCTCGAGTACGATTCCCGCCACGACCGGCTCACCGACCTTCCGAACCGCAGGGCGCTCGAGGAGCATTTGAACCGTGCCGTGGCCCACGCGCGAAGAAACGGAAGCCGGCTGGCCGTGGGCATGATCGATCTCGACGACTTCAAACCGGTCAACGATGCCCTCGGCCACGAAGCCGGGGACCGTCTCCTCCGGGAGCTGGCGCAGCGTTTCAAGGGGCTCCTCCGGGCCGGCGACTTTCTGGCCAGGGTAGGAGGGGACGAATTCGTGGTGGTGATCCAGGATCTCCCCGAAAACGGGGAGATGGCCCGCCTCGGGTCCCTCCTCGACCGTCTGCACACCGCCGCGGACCGGCCCTTCGCCCTGGCCCCGAGGCAGGCGGTGCGGATCGAGATGAGCCTGGGGCTGGCGCTCTTTCCCGCCGACGCCCAGACGCCCGACGCCCTCCTCCGGCAGGCCGACGCCTCCATGTACCAGTCCAAGTCCGACAAACACCGGCGGAAGAGCTGGTGGCAGCGTGGCCCCCTTCCCTCCCCCCCGGGGATGACGAACCCTTCGACCCTTACGGGACGGAGGCGGCCTCCCTCCTCGTCCTCCACCGGGATCGGTTCGAGGGGGTCATCGAGGGCTTTCTCGACCATTTTTACGGGGCGCTGGGCGCCTCTCCCGACAAACGGACCATTCTCGAAGGACTTGATTCCGGGGAGATCGCGCGTCTCCGGTCCCAGCAGAAACGCCATCTGCAGTTTCTCCTGGGACCGACGACGACGATTCAGGAGATCCGGGATGCGGGACGGCGGATCGGAGAGGTCCATGCCCTGTCCGGGGTCACCGGCGCCATGCTCATCGACGCCGAAAGCATCTACAGCCGGCAGCTGTTCGATGCGTTGACCGAGACCCTGCTTTCTGCCCGGGACCGCTACCGGATCATCCTCGTCTCCGAGGCCCGTCTCCAGGAGGACATCCAGTCCCAGCTCAAAAGCGAGGCCACGACCGTCGACGCCTACATGAGCCTTCTGCCCACCCCCCTTCCCCGGCGGGGGACTCCCTGGAGCGACTGCCTCCGGCAGGAGATGGATCTTCTGGGAACCCTGCCGGGGCTCCGGGCGATCCTCTTTCTCCGTCCCGACAGCCACGGCCGCTTTATCGTTTCCGAAAACGGGGGGCCCGAAGGAAAGGCGCTTTCGGCCGGCCTCATGAGTCTCCAGTACGACATCTTTCTCACTCCCGTAGGGGATTCGACCGATTCCGTTCTCCGGAATTCCCTGATCGCCCGTACCTGGCGCGACCAGACGATCGCCGGCATCGCCTCACTCGCCCGGGAGACGGAGGATCCATGGGTTTCGATCTGGCGGGAGAGCGGTCTCCGCTCCCTGGCGGCCCTCCCGGTCCGGAACACACAAGGCCAGCCGGTGGGCGTCCTTCTCCTGGGAGGGACCTATCCGTTCCAGTTTTCCTCCTCCTGGGCCCAGCAGTTCCTCCGGTCCCTCCAGCAGCGCTGGGAGCAGGTCTGGACCATGAGCAACGCCCCCGTGACCGTTCTCGACGAGGAAAGCGCCTCCCAATATCGTCGTCTTCTCTTCTCCGGCGGTCTCACCATGATGATGCAGCCGGTGGTCGACCTTCGCTCGGGACGCCTCGTCAAGGTCGAAGCGCTGGCCCGACTGCGCCTTCCCGACGAAAACATCATTCTTCCCGGAGGATTTCTTCCCCTTCTGGGAGATGCGGAGCTCGACCGCCTCTTCCGGATGGGTCTGGACATGACCCTGGAGGCGCTGGCCCGATGGAGCGAGGCGGGACTCACGGAGGTGGGGGTTTCCGTGAACATCGCCCCCTCCACGCTGCTCCTTCCCGAATGTCCGGACTGGGTGAAGGAGGCGCTGGCCCGCCACAGGATCGATCCGGGCCGACTGACGCTCGAGATCCTGGAGACCCAGGTTCTGAACCACCAGGACCAGGAGGCGGCGGTCCACCGGCTCGTCTCTCTCGGGGTGATCCTGGCCATGGACGATCTCGGATCGGGATACAGCAGCCTCCAGCGACTCTCCTCCCTTCCCTTCGACAACGTGAAGGTGGATTACGGCCTTCTCTCCCGGATCCGGATCATCCCCCTCGAGACCCTCGGCATGATCGGGGCGATCGTCCAGATGGGCCGGGAGTTTGGCCATGAGGTGGTGATCGAAGGGCTGGAGGACGACGGCATGATCGAAGCGGCCACCTTTCTCGGGGCGCATCTGGGACAGGGATTCCGGCTGGCCCGGCCGATGGAGGCGGAACGGATCCCGGAATGGAGCCGGCGCCCCCGCGACCCGTCTCGCCCCGAATCCCTCCGGACATGGCTCGGAGCGCTCGCCTACCACTGGAAGTTCATGCATGGCGAGAGCCCCCGCCCTCACCCCGAAGAGATCGACCGTTGTCCGCTCACGCGGTTTCTCCGGGAGCATGGTCCTGAATCGGAGGAGGGAGCCTTCCTCCACCGGAACCTTCACAATCCGGGAGCCGACATCTTCGCCCTCTCCCGCTCCTTCACCCTCTGGCTGGTCGAGCGGGTGCGTCGGGAGGAAATCCCACCGGACCTCAGCTCCACCGGGGAATGACCTTTGGAGAAAGTCTTTCTCTGGCATGCCTTCCATATCGCACGGAAAACCCGCAGGACCCTCGCTCTTCCGACGGACCGGAGAGCCGACGACTGATTCTCTTGCAAAAAAAACGCGATCGGGACTCAACCTCCGTGACGGAATTCGGGATAGATCAGCATGCCTCCATCCACCGCAAGGGTCGTCCCGGTGATATATGCGGCCAGATCGCTGACCAGGAAAAGCACGGCCATGGCGATCTCCTCGGGGTTTCCCAAACGGCCCATGGCAATCTTCTGATCGAGATCCTTCAGGGAGTCGGGGTTGTCCCAGACCGACTCGTTGATCGGGGTCCTGATGGCCCCGGGCGCGACCGCCACTACACGGATGCCTTTGTCAGCCGTTTCCTGGGCGAGTGTTTTGGTGAACATCGACAGCCCTGCCTTGGCGCTCGCATAGGCGCTGTACCCCTCCCAAGGGATGAATTCATGGACCGAGGTCATGTTGACGATGACCCCCCGGCGATTTTTTTCCATGCGCGCGATCGCGGCCCGGGAGCAGTAGTAGGGACCGAAGAGGTTGATGCGAAGGACCTTTTCCCATGTTTTTGGATCATCGGCCCCGACGGTGGTCCGGGGGCCGTCGATGCCGGCGTTGTTGACGAGAATATCGAGACCTCCAAAAGATAACTCGATTTGCTGAAGGAGGGCGTCCACTTCCTCCGGATCGGAGATGTCGGCCTGAAATGCCCGGGCCTTGCCCCCCGACCTGACAATGCTCTCCACGATAGCATCCGCCGCTTCCTTGCCAGACCGGTAATGGACGGCGACCTGGGCGCCGGCAGTCGCCAGGGCCGTCGAAATCGCACCTCCCAGTCCGCCGCTTCCCCCCGTCACCAATGCCGTCCGACCTTGCAGGTTAATCGTGATCAATTTTCACCTCCCGTGATATCGATGGAAAAATCTTCCCCCATCCAGTCTCCTCTCTCGCCCCACCGGATGGTGAACTGCACGGTGCTGCCCGCCGGAAGTTCCTGCAGGGGAAGGACGGCCAGATGGGCAAGCCCCCAGTCCTCCGAGGGGGTGTCCCGGATCTCCTTCCAGCCATCGATTCCCCAGTGCACGAGGAAGGGAGCCTGCAACAGGAGGCGCAGCTCCTGGCCGGCAGAAAGGTGGCGCAACTTCTGACGCAGCCGCCAGATGCGGTAGGAGAGGACCGGCCTTTGCCCCCGATAGCGTTTCCAGGTGGCGACGGGACGGTCGACGGGCGCGCCCAGGAGTGCGCTGTGACAGAGCTTGACGAATTCGCCGTGGGTCCAGACCAGAGGCATGGCCGAGCCGCTGGGCTTGCCGGGATAGAGACCCTTCCCGGGAATGGGGTCCGTGTCCCAGACCTGTTCGGGCAACAATCCGCCTTCACCCGTCATGGCGGCCATGCTCTGAAGATAGGGGAGCGGATCCTCCCCCGCGGAGAGGGCATAGTGCCCCCTTTCCCCGACCAGGAGCGGCCAGCCACGCCCCACCCCGGTGCCGTCGTAAGGGCTTCCGTCCCGATGTTCCCCGTACCCGTCGCCATTGTAGCGGTGCCAGACCGGCCCGCTCGGGGTCTCCGTCTTCAGGAGTGCGTCCATGACCCGGACCGAGGACCGGATATGGGGATCGTCGGCCCGGCGAAGGCCGTAACGCACCAGCTGCAGGAAATCCGTGGCAATCTGATCGCTCGCGGCCAGATGGGGATCCCGCGCGCGGTTCTTGATCATCATCCAATCCGTTTTGGCCTCTGCCCTTTCCAGAACATCCCCGGGCGCGATCCGCAGATAGTAGCCGGGCACCTGATGGCGCCTGGCGAGCTCCGTGTCCCGGACGAAGGTCCAGTCCTCCAGGCGGGCATTCCAGTCGTCGGCCACCATCAGGGCGCAGGCAGCCTTCTTTCCACCAAGAAATTCCGCGCCTTCCACCAGGGCCGCAATGGCCACCGCCAGGGTGAAGGGATTTACCCCTCCGTCCTCTTCCCAGCGATCCTGGCCTGTCACCGGACCTTCCCGAACGATAAAACGCAGTGCGCGCTCCACCATATCGGCGACGGCAATTTCGCCCAGAGCCTCCTGCCCCTTGATGAGAGAGGCCAGAAGGACCGGAAATCCTGTTTCGTCCAGCTGAAGGCCCTGCCAAAAAGGCTTTCCTCCCAGCCATTGGTTCTGGAGCCAGTGACCGTCGGCCTGCTGCGTGCTCAGGAGGTAGCAGAGGACCTGGCGGGCCTCCTGGACCATGCCGGCGGAAAGCGCGGCCCCGGCGCTTTCCGCAAGATCCCGGGACCAGACCAGGTGGTAGCCGCCCAGACTGTCGCTGGCTTCCCCCCACGGTACGGAGAGGCTTGCCACCATCGCTCCGGGAAAGGTCCTGTCGGCATGAACCCTGAGAACGTTCTTGGACCGCATGTAGAGGTCCTGGACTTCCGGGGGGAAGGTGCGAAGGATGCTTCGCGGCCGGGCATGGCTTTCGTGCCACCGTTTCCAGGAAGCCGCCACGCTCGCCGCGACCTCCGGGAAGCCCTGCGCGAGGCTCGCCCAGGCGTTGGTTGCCGCCGCCCCCTTACTCCCGCCAAGCCCCAGGGCCAGGGTACCCGCCGGAGGCAATTCCCCGCCCAAGGCCACGTCGGCCGGGCCGGCCTGATCGTATTCCCAGGTCATGCGTCCGTTGCGGGCAAAATCCTGCCACAGATCACTTAGACCCACCTGGCCGACTGAACGGCGGACGAAGCCCGGAAGACCGGCCCTGTCCCGGCTCATGAGAGCCAGCGCGAAGGGCCCCTGCTCCGCCCAGAGGAGGGGACGGCCCACCCATTGATCACAACTCGCCCAATTGTTCCGGGGATCCCCGCCGAGCCGGACGGCGCAAAGCACGTAGGCTTTGAGTCCGGGCCTGCCCTCCAGGCGATAGTCGACAAGCAGCACATCCCGCATGGGGTCGGAAACGACGTGAAACTGAAACAGGAAGTCCGGATGGTGGTGCTCCAGGAGAGGCAGGGGCACCTGAGGATCCTTCAGAGTCTGGGTCCAGGAGGTTCCGGATTTGATTTCCACCCAGAACCCCCGGTCATCGCCTACAAGAAAACCCAGATCCCGGATAGCGGGAATGTCGATGCGGGGATAGAAGACCTCGGTGACGATGCCCCGCCCGATGGTGAACCAGACCCGGCTGGATCCGAGCGACGTTCCGACCAGGCTCTTCTGACCGGTGGCCCAGACCGGACGGACCCCCTCGTTTTGAGGGGCAGGACGGGAATACGACATGGGTTTCCTCCTCATCCGAATGAATTGGGGCTGGCCTGCGCCCACGTTGGCCTTCGACTTGAAAACCCGATGAGGCGGTCAAAGGAGGTTGCGGGCGGCCTTGCCGATCCCCTCGGCGGTCATGGGATGCTGGTCGGCAAAGCGCGCCAGGTCATAGGCCGATTGTCCGCCGTTGATGGCGGCCCCGATCTGGCCGACCAGCTGGCCGGCGTCGACACCCACGATCCAGCCCCCCACCAGACGCAATGTTCCGGGCTCGAAAAAAAGACGTATTTCACCGTCCATGCGTTCAAGGATCTGGGCCCGGGAATCCTCGGAAAAGGAGTAATGGCCGCTGACGAGCGTTCGGCCCTGGGCAGCCGCGCGGGCGGGGGTCACGCCGATCGTGGCGGCGGCCGGCAGGGTGAAAATGGTCGTCGGAACGCTTTCGAAGTCCGCATAGTCCATCGGATCCTCGCCACCCATGATATTGTGGGCAGCCACGAGGGACTGGCGAACGGCGGCATGGAATAGTGGGACCCGGCCATTGACGTCCCCGCAGGCGTAGATATGCGGATGGGCCGTGCGCAAATCGGGGCCGACGGCGATTCCTCGATGATCGATGGCAATCCCGAGCTCCGCCGCGCCTTCGGGGATGACCGGGCGGCGACCCGCCGCCATCAGGACGACATCCGCCATTAGCTTCTGCTCCTGCCCTTTGTTCCGATAACGGACCCGCTTCGCCCCCTGCTCCGAAGCCTCAATCCCCAGAACCTCCACGCCGGTCCAGATGCGGATGCGGGGGTGCAGCAGAGGGACCAGGAGCTCCACCATTCCCGGATCCATCCCGCTCAGAAGCTGGTTCCCCCGCTGGAGCAAAGAGACCTCGCTGCCGAGGGCGGCAAAGAAGCTGGCCGTTTCGAGACCGATATAGCCCCCCCCGATGACGACAAGGTGTCCTGGGAGACTCTTGAGCGCGGGATCGGGTTTGTAGAGGTCATGGCTGTTCAGGGCGAGTTCTTTGCCGGGAAGGGGGGGCGTGAACACATCGGAGCCGCTGGCGATAATGACATGGCGGCACCGGAACCGTTCGTCCCCCTGCTCGCCGTGCACCTGGACGGTATGCGGATCGATGAATCGGGCGACGCCCTTGATCAGGCGGATGTTGGGAGCCTGAGCCAGCTCCTGGGCATGCTGCGCGTAGCGCCGTGCCTGGATGGCGTCCTTGTGGGCCACGACGGCGGCATAATCCACGGAGATCTGTCCCGGAAGACCCAGCTGCTGAAACCTTTCCTGCTGCGCCCGGATTTCCGCAGTTTCCCGCACGGCCTTGGATGGTACGCACCCTTCGTAGAGACAATTGCCGCTCATGACACCCTTGGGGTCCACCATTACGACCCGGGCGCCTGCCCGGGCCAGACGAAAGGCGGCGGGGTAGGCCCCTCCGCCTGCGCCGATGGTCAGCAAATCGATGTCGGTCTCTGGCATGATGGTTCTCCTCTGTTTCAGGTTGTGACTGCTCCCCGCCCTGAAGGGCGGAGCTTCCAGGCGCGCTGCGCCAAAGACTCCGGCCCGAGTCTCAGGATGTTTCCGGCGGCGTTGACGTCCAGGGGAAGGTCCGGTCCGCAGCGGGAACAGTTCTGGGACGTGTCCGACGGTCTCAGCTCTCCGGCGAAGATCTTTCCGTATTCGCCGGCGGGTCCGCTGGCCGTCTTGCGGAAGCAATCCGTCCGCCGGTTCACGACCTTCTGGCGTGTCTCGGCAAGTGCTTTCTTTTTGCGTTCCCTCTCCGGGCCACCTCCTGGCGGACCTGGGAATGGACCCGGGCGAACTCCAGGCACCGGT
>DAIBSV010000033.1:7986-14373 GCA_027415455.1 Nitrospirota bacterium
TCTTGAGATCGGGGAGATCATCGCTCTGGTCGAAGGCGGAAAGGGAGATCCCGTAGTATTTGTAGGCCCGGATTCTCTGATGGAGAAAATGGTTCAGAGAACCTGGCAGCCATCCAGCGTGCGATTCGATTCCGTCTTCTGATGTTTTGTCGGATAGAGCCGGCATTCGAAGGTTTTTTTCATGGGCCGATGATACCATATACAGGAAAGACCCTGCTCAAAACACGCCTTCTATCTCCGGTATGAATGCCGGAGTTTTACGGAGCCTTTCGGATAAGCCTTAATCATTATGCCAGTCACTTCCCGGAGCCTGGCGTTCCTGCCAAAACCGGGATTTCCCCATTCTGTTTCCGTCATTGAACTCCCGCCTCTTCCTCATCGCCATTGATTCCTCTTTCCTGTTTAGAGAGAGGCATTCCGGGAACACTGCCGAACACTTCATATTTGTGCATTAAAAAGAACAAATCTCGGGATATCCGGAAATTATTTAAATTTTTTTAATAAATCATTTTTTATATTGTGTGTTATACTGAACATATTCCAGGAATTCTCCAGAAAAAATCATCCTGGAACCAAAAATAATTTTACAAGGAGGATTCTTATGCTCGGTCCCTCTGCCAGCCCGATCATGATCGTACTTGTGAACGTCGTCTTCTTCGTCGGAGTTGCCGCTTTGGCTTACCTCTTCGGAAATGTGGACTCCCACTCCGGCAAACGCGGCTCAAGTTTCTAAAGATTCCGCTTCCAGAATCCGGGCGGAGTCCTTGCCTTCTCTCCGTCCCGGATCCATCCCCTGACCGTTTTCGGACCCCGGTCCTTTTTCCCCTTCCGAAGTCGAACGATGCCCTTCTCTCGGGAAGGATTTGCGCCTTCACGCAAAAAATACCCTCCTCAGGAAAACTTGTTGGTCCAATCGGAGACCGGTCATGCTCCAGGTGTTGGTATAAGGCTATTTCCTGAATCTTAACGGACCGAAAACCCTACGATTTTCTCGCAGTCAATTTCGCTTTGGTATTGAAGCCCTCGACGGTTCCGCTCGAGATCTGTTCTCTGGCCCGGACTCCGCCCCGGATCAGGGGCGGATGAGAGCGCAGCATCAGACTCCCCCGTTTCATGGGTTTGAGCCGCGGGCGAAGAACGCGGGTGATCCATCGCTTCAGGAAATTCTCCGCCCAGGTCGGACTCACAGACTCCCGGAAGCTCTGAAAGTCTTCCTTGAGGAGGGTGGCCCGGACGGCCTTCAGGTTGTGGAACAACAGCTCCTTGGGACGCGTCTCCTGTTTGTCCGTGAGATTCTCCGGTCGTTTGAGAAAATCCCCTGGGCCTTGCACGGAAGTGGCTGTTTTCCCTGCGATCTGAGAGTTCTGACCTCTTCGCTTCGGATCTCGTCGATGGCCATTCCGATGGGAGCCATGATGGGGGAGCGGTCGAGGATAGGCAGGACTTGCGGAGCTCTCTGGGCCATGACCTTCACGAACGGGCCTCTCCTGTCGGAGGCGATGAAGCAGAACGCGCGGCTTTTCTCGGTCCCGAACCCGTCGAAGAATCCCTGAATACTGTCGGGGGTGCTCCTTTCCGATCCGCAGGAGCCGCTTGCAATGCTCGTCGATCGGGTAGACCAGAGTGATGCAGGAATGCCCCTTCCGGAGAGCAATCTCGTCGGTACCGATCGAGCCGATTCCGGAAAGATCCCGGGGAGCGAGGCCCCACCTGACGGCCATGGGGACGGCCTGGTACACCATGTCTCCTGTGGTCTTGAACGCCTCGGCCGTCTCGGACCAGGAGAGTCTCTTGGCCCATCGGGCCAGATGCCAGGCGTACGTCTTGGGTCAGCGGATTCTTGGGATTCTCCGGAAGCGTCCAGGGAAGGCTTTCCCCGCGAACGCCGCACCAGGAACACGCCACTCGCCGAGGAGCATAACGGGCATGACGGGAATCTCCCAGAGGGGGAGAGAGGCGAATCGTCGAACAGGGTGTCGTCCATGGCCTGGACCTTTCCGTCCACACGGACGGAAGCGGGACTGGCTCCCTGAACCTTTTTGAAGACGAAGCCCTTGATTTTCTGGACGTGATTGAGGAGAGCGTGAAGGAGCCTCTCGGCTCCTTCCTGCATGAGAGTGATGAAGATGCAGACAATCCACATTATCTCAACAAAAATGTCGAGATGCACCTTCCTCAGATCCTCAATCCACAACACCCCCCCCGATCCGCTATTTTCGACCAACAGATTCTTCGGAAGGGCCAAAAAAATTCAGAGCAGGGAGGACATGGAAATCGGAAACGGTCAGTTTGGGGAGCCGCGGAACAGATCAGGAGGGACCCGGGAGACTCCGGACCGTCTCCTCGAGAAAACGGGCGATCTCCCCCTCGTCGCGTCCAGCGAAAGCACCGGACTCGAGGGGGGAGCCGAAATGAAGAGCGACGCGGCCGGGGCGGGGAAGGCGGCGCCCCGGAAGCCAGACGGCCCGCGAGCCCGAGATTCTGACCGGATAGACCCGGGCTCCGGCGCGCTTTAAGATGGCCCCCACCCCCGGCCTGAAGGGGCGAATTCCGCCATCGGGGGAGGGCTCCCCCTCCGGGAAGGCCACGAGCCCGTGGCCGGTTCTGAGAAGATGGAGGGCGATACGAAGCCCCGAGAGCGCCTTCTGGTCGTCGAAGGGAAGAATCCCCAGAAGGGCCCGGAAGGGACGGAGGGACTTCTGGACGGCCCCGGGAAGTCCCCAGGTGAGGCTCCGTCCCAGAGTCTCCGGAGGAAGGGCCAGGGAGAGCAAAAGGGGGTCGAGGGGCGAAGCGAAATTGGCGACCACAATGAAGGCTCCCGGCGGGGAGGGAAGCTCCCCCTGCCCCTCCCTGGTCCAGCGGGGCCAGACGATTCCGAAAAGAAGCCGCCCAATCCCCCGAAGGAGGCGATAAGGGATTCTCTGCCCGAAAGAAAGGGCCTCTCCGGAACCTTTTCCGCGCGGAGGGATGAGGGACTCCTCGGAAAGATCCAGCGGACGGTCCAGGAGATCGCGGGGGCCGGCATTCCCGGCGGAAGTTCCCGAAAGGCGGCCCAACAGGTCCCCGACCGTCACGATTCCGCCCAAAAGCTCGTCGGAGACCGCCTCTCCCAGGATTTCCTCGATCTCCTGAAGGAGCTCGATTCTGCCGAGGGAGTCGATCCCGAGATCGGCCTCGAGCTGGGCCCCGTCGGGAAGCTCCCCCGAAATCCCGGCGACCTGCCGGATCCGCTCCCGGACCCGGGCCGCGAGCGGGCTGTCCGGAGCGCGCGCGACGGGGGAGGCGGCCAGGCGACGTGCCCGCAGCTCCCGGTAGATCTCCGGAAGAAGGAAGCGACGAAGCTTTCCCAGACGGGTCCGGGGAAGGGGCGTCTCCGCGATTTCGAAGGCGGCGATCCGGCTGTGGGCCGGGATTTCGCGGTTGACGGCCTCCACGATCGCGGTCAGGGCGGCCAGGGTCCCGGGGAGCTTCTCCTCGGGACGCAGGAGGGCCACCAGGGTCTTCCCCTCGAGGAGGACGGCCGCTTCCTCGATCCCGCCCCGTAGCTGTAGGGCCTGTTCGAGAGGTTCGGCGAAGATGTTCTTACCGCTGGGGAGGACGATCACCTCTTTTTCCCGGCCCACGAGCGTCAGGAATCCATCCTCGATGCGCCCCAGATCCCCCGTGTCGAACCATCCCTCCCCGTCCTTGATCGGTCGCCGCTCGCCCCCCGGAAGCCACCAGATCTCTGCCACGTTGGGCCCCCGCACCAGGACGCGCCCTCCCGGCCGCCCCTCCTCGGGAGGCAGAACCCGGACCTCGACACCCGGAAGCGGGGGACCCACCGTCCCCACCCGCCAGGTGGAGGGGGTATTGACCGAGACGGTCGGCGCGGCCTCGGTGAGGCCGTAGCCTTCGAGCATAGTCAGCCCCATGGCGAAAAAGTCCCGGCAAATCTCGGGCTTGAGGGGGGCTCCCCCTGAGATGAGCGCCTTCATCCGGGGGCCGAACCGGCGCCGGACCGCCCCGAAGGGGAAGGCTCCGACAGTGAGACCTGTCCGGCTGCGGAGGGCGAAGGAGGCGGGCAGGAGAACCCGGCGGATCAGCGCCCGGAGAAGGGGGGGCTTCCGGTCGATCTCCTCCGCGATCCGGCGGTGGAAGCGCTCCCAGAGAAGCGGCACAGCCGGGAAGATCGTGACCTCTCCCCGGGCGAGGATTCCCGACAGGGTGGCCGGCGACAGGTCGGGGGGGAAGAGGATGGTCTCCCCGGCCGAGAGAGGAAGAAGGATTGCGCTCATGTAGGGATAGGAATGATGGAGCGGGAGAACCGCCAGAACCCGGTCCCGGTCGGCTGGACCGTCAGGAGGCCGGTGGTTGAGTTGATCGGGGTGGAGAAGGGGTTGCTGCCCGAGTTGGACTTCACCATGAGGTTCCCCAGAAAGAAGGTGCCCCCCATCCCGCTCTGGTTGAACTGGTAGTGGAGTCCGAACTGGACATCCCCGATGTCCGAGCCCGCGGTATTGACCTCGATGGGCGAGGAGGCGCTGGCGATCGGCCGGGTCACCACATTTTCGGTCCGGTAGACATAGGGGACGTCCGCTTCGACCTCGAGCCGGTTGGTCAGCCCGTAGTAGAAGGTCAGGATGTCCATGTAGTAGTCCTGGCTCACCGACTGGACATTGATGCTGCCCACGAGGAGGGCCGAGACGACGGTGAAGCCCTGGATGGCGAGCTGGCTGGCGGTGTTGTGGATGTATTCGAGCGAGTCCTCGACCAGAAGCTTTCCGGCGGGGATCAGGATTCCGGTCGAGGTGACCAGGGTTTCGACGACCGGAGGCTCTTTCTTTTTCTTGGGGGCGATCCCCACGGGGCTGGAGGGGAGGGTCTGGGAGGATTTCTTTTTCTTGCCGGGTTTTTTCGAAGGCTCCGAACCCCCTTCCGTTCCGGCCTCTCCCGATCCCGAAGGCGCGGACGCAGACGGAGCGCTGGAGCCGGAAACCGGGGTCTCGGCCCATGAGGCCTGATTCAGGACCATTCCCATCACAAGCGCGAGGACGAGCGATCCTGCGGATTTTTTCACCCGGCAACCCTTCCTGAGACAATGGGGTTCGAAGAACGGGAAACCGTTGCAATCCGAATGCGCCGAACGAGGGACGCTTTTACCCCGGGGGGCCTCTCAGGGAACCCTCTCCCCCCGGGTTGTTTTTTCTAGGGAACACACCTCACGTCTTGACCTGTTTCGTCAGTCATTCCATCGCTTCCTTCCTTCTCCGGGTCAGAAGGCGTCCGGAGTCCTGGTCCGACCTTCCGGGGGATCAGGGACGATGATCGTTCCGGGGAGCCGGAGCCGGATCCCCTTCTGTTGAGACTTCATCCCAGAGCTTCACGGGACCGCTTTCCTCATAGATCACTCCGGGAAGGATCTCGATGGGGTAGACGCCCGCTCCCCGGGCCCGAAGGTTGATTTCCCGGTCCGGAAGAGGGGGGCCGAAGTCGGAAGGCTTCGTCCCGGAGACTCCGCCCGGATCTTTGAAGGCGACGAGGGAAGGGCCGTCGGCCGCGATTCCGGACGGAGAAAGGCCCGGGAGGCCGTTCAGGGAGAAAAACAGGAGCAGGAGGAGGATTCCCCGTGTCATGGGTACGCCTTTTCTGAAGGGGCGGTCCCGGTGCCGTTCCTTTGCCCCGAGGACCTCAGGTGTTGGCGATGAGGCCTAGAAACGGCTCAGGATCGAGCCGAGCGTCGCCGCCTGGTTGAATCTGAGAATCATGTTGGTCGTGTGGGTCGTCGGCCCCAGGTTGCCGATGATTCCGTTCAGCTGGGTCACATGCTGGATCAGGACATTGTTGGCATCGTTCTGGATGACGGTGGTCAGGCTCCCGGCGTTGGAAAGGGCGTTCCCGGCCACCCCGGAGTTTCCGGAGCCGACGGAAACGAGGGTCGTGGTCGGGCTGGAAAGGGTCCTGTTTACGGAGCCGCTTCCCGTGGGTGGTGGCGTCACGACGGAGACTTCGGGAAGTGTCTGGGAACCTGTTCCCGGGGCGGAATGTCCCGATCCCGTCGCGGAGGTATTCATCACGGTGTTGATCGAAGACGCTCCGGGGCCGGTTTTTTGTGTGACCGCGGAGGATCCGCCGGATGCGGTCGAACCGGACGAGGGAACGAGTCCAAGCTCCTTCAATGCCGGATTGTTGATGACATTCTGGAGGGAGGTGATGACGTTGTTCGCCAGGGTCAGGTCGGTCTCCGAGATCAGAACATTGTTGACCCATGTGACCGACCGGAAGGAGAAGTTGAAGTTCATGTCTCCGACGGAGAACCCTCCCCGCATGCTGTCGAGGATCCTGTCCGGGAGGGCCGGGGCCCCGACCCGGTCCTTGAGGTCGAGGGCCTTGGCCTCGGAGGGAAAG
>DAIBSV010000340.1 GCA_027415455.1 Nitrospirota bacterium
ATCGGCCGGTTCCGTTATGGCTTTTGTCTCCGGACGGCCCATCGGATATCGGGAGATCACGGGAGTCCCCGAGAGAAAGGCCCGTTCCCAAATGCTCTCTTCCTGAAAGGATTTGTTTTCCTTCATGGCAAGGAAAAGGGAACGGACTTCCGCTTCACGCTCAAGGGAATTGCAGGAGAGGGAGACAGGCACCAGATCCCCCTGGGCATCCGCTTCCAGGACAAGGACGCCCTGAAGATCGTTATGGCCGGAGACAATACGGACAACCCCCTCGATCATCCGGCAGGAGGTCTCCATTCTCCACATCTCCTTCTGGATGAGGCGAAGAGCCTTTCTCGAGGAGTCCAGCTTTTCCCGCTCCTTCTTCAGGTGGAAGCGATCGAGGAAGGACGCCAGGTCCCGGACGAGAGTGGAGACCAGCTCGACCACCCCGCCATAGAACGGACCGGACTTTTTCCGGTAGAGCGCAAGGTAGACTCTTTCCCCCCTGGAGGTCAGGGTCTGGTCGACAAGGGCGCTCTCCACACCCGTCTTCCTGAAGCGATCCCTCCAGGGAAAGAAGCGCGGGTCGGAAGAGAGGAGATCGCCCTCCCGGGGGCCTCCAAGCGAGGCGCACTCTCCAACGAGTCCCCAGCCTTCCGGAATTTTCTGGTCGATACTGATCCGGAGCCCCGAGAAGCGCTCCCGTCCTTCGCCTCCGAGCGCCAGGATCCGCAATTCGGTCTCCCCCGGCGGGATCGTTCCGATCCAGAGGACGGGGTATCCCAGAAAATAGGCCAGGGAATCGGCCAAAACCCCAAAAACCCCGACCGGATCCCGTTCGCCGCTGTCCCTCAAAAACTGTCCCATTTCAAGGGCCAAACGGATCAGATACATTGACATTTCTTCGGGGTGCTCCGCCTCCAGACCCGCGTCAAGAATCCGGACGCACCGGTTGCGCCTCTCAAGCCGGGCAAGGGCCACTCCCAGTTCCCGTACAATCTGCTCCACGCTCTCCCGAAGGGGATCCGGATAATGCTCATGGTCGGGGAGGTCAAAGGCCAGGACGCCATAAGGAAGGGCATCCCGGCTTTCCCCGACTCCCGGGGAGGAGAACTGGAAAAGAGGGATCCCGACAAGGGAACGAAGCAGGGCCTTCCCCTCCCCCGCTTCACCGAGACCCGATTCTAGAGGAAGGATCTCTCTTTCAGGGTCGATGACCCGCCCTTCCCGGAAAGCCAGGACCGGAGGAAGGCGGTCAGAAGACTCCAGGTCGAGAGAGAAGGTGAGGGGAAGAAAGACCTCACAGAGCGTCGGGTCGATGCAGGCAATGGATTGGATCTTGAGAGAACGGAAGGAGGTATCCGGGCGGAGGATGAAGACGATGTTGCTTCGGTTTTTCTCAAGGATCAGTTCGACAACGCGGTCACAGAGCGACTGTTCGGTCGTCTTCCCAAAGAGTTCGGCTTTGATTTCGAGAGCCGCTTTCCGGAAGTGCTCGAGAGACGACCGGACCATGCAGCCTCCTTATTCAGAGGAATCGCAAGTCTCACTCTTTCATTCCTGATGAAAAGAGTCCCACTTACTCAGCAAATTATACTCCGGAAAAGGAGTGTCCGCCATCCTGGGGGAATGGCCTCACGTCAGGCGGGATTATTC
>DAIBSV010000341.1 GCA_027415455.1 Nitrospirota bacterium
CTCCCTTCTCGTCGTGGCTTCAGCCACCCTTCTTTTTTCGGGAAGCCAGTCATTCCCTCCCATTGCACGGGGGCAGGAGCCCGCGACCTTTCAGCCGCCCTCCGACAGCGAGATCCCTTCCGGTCCGTTCGGAGACCTGGTCCGGAAAGGAGAGCACATCTTCACCCAGACAGGAGTCTACGCCCGTCCCTATGTCGGGAACGACCTGACCTGCGAAAGCTGCCATCTCGACCGGGGCCGCAAACCCTACGCCGCCCCGCTCTGGGGGGCCTACGTGAGCTACCCGAGGTTCCGGACGAAAAACAACAAGGTCAGCCGCCTGGGGGAACGGATCCAGGGATGCTTCCGCTTTTCCATGAACGGAACCCCCCCTCCCCTGCATAGCGAGATAATCCGGTCCCTTGTGGCGTATGCCTTCTGGATGTCGCGGGGAGCTCCAGTCGGGGTCAAGCTTGCCGGCCAGGGCATGTACAGGATGCCCCGTCCCAAAAGGCAGCCCGACCCTTTCCGCGGGAAAAAGGTCTATGCCGCCCGCTGCGCCCTCTGCCACGGGGCCGACGGTCTGGGAACGACCTCCGGCCACGACGTGGCCTTTCCCCCGGTCTGGGGTCCCCGCTCCTACAACATGGGTGCGGGGTTGGCGAAGGTCTCCAAGCTGGCCGGATTCGTGAAGATGAACATGCCGCTTTCCAAGGGAGATACGCTCACCAACCAGGAGTCCTGGGACGTCGCCGCCTACGTGGACAGCCAGCCTCGTCCGGCCGATCCACGAAAAATCCGCTGATCGAGGTCGGGGAGCGCTCCTTCGGCTCTCCTGACGTCCGGGGCGGATGAGTCCTCCCCCTTCGGGAGAGAATCGGGCAGGGGGGCCAATGTTCGAGAGGTAGAATTTCAGACGGCCCGGGGGAGATTGCCATACGGACGGGCGGCAAGGGACTCACTTTACAGGTTGGATCCTTTCTGGATCCAAAAGGGCCTCCTGGAGGGCTGAGGCGCGAACCATCCTTACCCTGTGTCGAAAAAAGATGTTCGACAGGGTCGCGAAATCTGTGTTGATTTTTTAAGCCCTCGATGAGCAAGCCATTTATTCAATCACCCTAAGAAGGAGGGAACCGATGAGTCAATCGATGTCACGCAGGGAAATGCTGGGAATGGTGGCCATGATGGGAACGGCCGGACTGGCGCTTGGCCTTGGTAACGGAAGAATTCCCCTTGCATCGGCGTCGGAGCACCTCGATCTGGAACCCCGCGGGGATCACCGTCTCCACGCGCTCCTGTCGGCGCTGGCCAGGACAAAAAGCCGCCGGGACTATCGCTCGCTGACAATGATCAGCCTCCACCGGGACGAATGGGATCATGAGGCCCTTGCCCTGCTTCTCCATTACCGGGGAAATCCGAAGCAGGTCTGGGACAATACCGTCTTCGGATCTCCCTGGCTCAACCTCATGCGAAATTCCCTGAATGCCCAGGTCTACAGCTTTGGCAAAAAAGAGGCCCTGGTTCTCTCCGCCACCCATGGAACCGCCCATCTGGCACTGTTTGACGATGAGATGTGGGAGAAATACCGTCTTTCCGTAAAGGCAGGGGTCAAATCCAAAACCAACCCCCTGATCCGTCTCTCCCCCGCTTCGTCAAAA
>DAIBSV010000342.1 GCA_027415455.1 Nitrospirota bacterium
GATGGCGAGCGCCAGCCCCCCCCAGCGTCATGATGTTGATCGTCTGGCCGGTGGCGTTCAGCATGACGAAGCCCACCAGAAGGGAGAGCGGAATGGAGGTCGTGATGATGAGGGTGGAGCGGACGTTTCCCAAAAAGATCAGGATCATGGCGGCCGTCAGCAGGATGCCGACGATCCCTTCGCGCTCGAGGGAGGCGACCGAGTCCCGGATGTAGACCGACTGGTCGAAGACGAGCGAAATGTCGAGGCTTTTCGGCAACCCGTAGAAGGTCTTGATCGCGGCTCTCGTCGCGTCGATCACCTTGACGGTGTTGGCGCCCTCCTGCTTTAAGACCGGGATGTAGACGGATTTCCGCCCGTCGACCCGGACGGGATTGGTCTGGATGCGGTAGGAGTCCTTGGCGGTGGCGACATCCTTGATGTAGACGGGCTGCCCGTGCTCGACCTTGACCGGAACGTCCCCGATCGTCTTGACCGGTCCCAGAAGGGCGTTTACGAAAACATTGTAGCTCATGTCCCCGATCTTGGCGAACCCCGCCGGCCAGACGATGTTCTGGCGGTTCAGGGCATTGACCACGTCCCAGATCGTGAGTCCCCGGGCCAGGAGGGCGGTGTTGTTGGTGTAGACCTGGATCTGGCGAGACAATCCTCCGAAAACGGGGGGGGCCGCCACCCCGGGGATCGTCCCCATCTGGGAGCGGACGTTGAAGTATCCGAGGTCGAACATCTGCATCTGGGTCAGTTCCTTCGAGGAGAGGACCAGATCGGCGATGGGGATGGCCGAGATGCCGAACGGGATGATGATCGGGGGAAAGATGCCCGGAGGCAGGTATTTCATCGACGAGTAGACGAGCGAGGTCACCATCGAGACCCCGGCGGAGAGCGAATAGGTCGAGCGGAAGCGGATCTGGATCATGCTGATGCCGACCAGGCTTTCCGATTTGATCGACCGGATGTAGGGGGCCTGGAGGATGATGCGCTCCATCTGCTCGGTGATGTCCATCTCGGTGTTGTAGACGTTCATTCCCGGGAAGACGGTAAGCACCTCGACGATGGGAAGAGGAATCCGAGGGAGAATGGAGACGTTCATGGAGGAGAGGCTCTGGGCTCCCAGCAGAACGATGGCCAGCGCCATCGCGATGATCGAATAGGGGCTCTTGAGCGACATCCTGACGAGAAACATGAAACGGCTCCCCTTTCCTGGTGTGGGACGTGAACGCGCCCGTCCCGTCTCAGTAGATCGTTTTGTACAGCTTCACGAGGACCGTCTCGGATCCGTCGAGTCCCTGGAGGATCTCGGTGTAATCCCCGTTCCGGATACCGACCACCACCGGAAGCTTGACCTTCTTCCCCTGCCGGAGGACATAGACGAAGTTTCCGTGGCGTTCCTCGATCACCGCCATGTGATGGACGGAGAGGACGTGGGGATAGACATGAAGGCGGATGCGGGCGTCCACGAACATCCCCGGCTGAAGGAGATGGCGGGGATTGTCGGCGTCGATCTCGGTCCGCATCGTGCGGGTCTCCGGATTGAGCCGGAAGGCGTACCGCGTGACACGCGCCGTGAAGACCTGGCCCGGAAGGCCCTGGGCCCGGAGTTCGGTCGGCAGGCCCCTCTTGACGAA
>DAIBSV010000343.1 GCA_027415455.1 Nitrospirota bacterium
CTCGCGTCATGGCTGGCCCGGCAATGTGCGGGAGCTTGAAAACGTTGTGACCCGGGCCGCCTTCCTGGCCGAAGGACGGACGATCCTGCCCGCTCACGTGGCGGATCTTCTTGATCCGGAGGTCGCGGATCCCGGGAGGGGGGAGGAGTCCGATGCGGGGATTCGACCCGGGCGCTCCGTCTGGGAAGTCGAGCGGGAGCTGATCCTCCGGACTCTGGCCTCCTGCGGCGGAAACAAGGCCCAGTCGGCGAGGCTCCTGGGCATCAATGTGCGCACCCTCCGGAACAAGCTCTCCGAATACGGGATCGGTGGAGCCGAGGGGAGCGGAGAGGAGTCCGCATGACACGGAAAAAATTTCCTTTCGACAGAGAAGAAACCTCCGCTTTCCTGAAGAGTCTTTTTTTGTAAAATTAATTATTCATGGGTTCTTGTGTTGTTGGCATTGTTGTTGCTTATGAATGAGCGAGGAGGATGATCATGAGCCAGGTCCATCTTTTCGACAGGACAAGCGATCTTCTCAAGGTGACGATGGATCTCCGCTCCCGGAGACATCTTCTGTTGGTCAGCAACATCGCCAACCAGAATACCCCGGGGTACATGGCCCGGGATCTGTCATTCAAAAATGAACTTTCAAGAGCCCTGGAATCTCCGGACCGACGGGAGCTGGACCGTTCGGAGGGTCGTCTCACCCTCAACACGGAGGAGACGGTCGGCAACGACCTCAATACCGTCAACATCGAACTTGAAATGCAGAAGCTGGCCTCGAATACCGGCAACTACAATGCCCTGGCCTCCATGGCCGGATGGAAGTACCGGATGATGGGCGACGCCATCTCGGGTGAAGGGAGGTAATCGTGGGATTCTCAGACGCTCTCCGGATCTCGGGATCCGGACTCGAAGCCGAACGCGTGAGGCTCAATGTCCTGGCGGGAAACCTGGCCAACGCCGACTCCACCCGGGGAAATGCCCGCGGGGTCTACGAGCGGAGGGACGTCATCTTTGCCGCCGTCGCTCCCGGCCAGTCTTTTTCGGACATCCTCAAGTCTCCTTCGGAAAGCCCTGTCAAGGAGGTCAAGGTTCTTGGCATGGTCCGGGATCCCCGCCCCCTCAACAAGGTGTACGATCCCCAGAGCCCCGATGCCGACTCCGAGGGATTCGTCTACCGTCCGAATGTCTCGAAGCTTGAGGAGATGACGAACCTGATCGACGCGTCCCGGGCCTACGAGGCGAATCTGACGGCCCTCGACACGACGAAAAGAATGGCTTCGAAGGACCTGACGATCCATGTCTAGAAGCGTGTCGGGGGGTCAGAAGGGAGGGTCAGAATGATCGACGAGCCGCGGATCGGAAGCGGATCCCCGCTTGAGCCGCATTCCCAGGTCGAGGGTCCGGAAAGGCTTCAACCCTCTCCGTCGGGCGAGGAATCCTTCGTCCATGTCTTGAAGGATTCGATCGCCCGGGTCAACTCGCTTCAGACGGAGGCGGACAAGACGATTCAGGAATTCTCGACCGGGCAGGACGGGGTGACCCTTCACCAGACGATGATCGAGATGGCCCAGGCCGATGTTGACGGTATTGAGGTCGTTGCCGACCGTCTCCTCCGTGTTGAGGGTGAGAC
>DAIBSV010000344.1 GCA_027415455.1 Nitrospirota bacterium
TCGATAGTGCGATTCGGGGCATGGTGGCCTCGCTCGATCCCCACTCCGAATATATGACCCCCCAGGAATATCATGATCTCGAAATCAACACCCAGGGGCGCTTTGGCGGTGTCGGAATCAAGATCACCACCGAAGGGAACCGTATCATTGTTCAGGCCCCCATCGACGACTCCCCTGCTTTTCGGGCGGGGATCAAGTCGGGGGACGAGATCATCCGGGTCAATGGGGTGAGCACGGCGTCCCTTGGCCTCGCCAAGGCTGTCAGGACAATGAGGGGAAGGCCGGGAACCCATGTGGTGCTTACGGTTTTCAGGAAGGGGGTCTTCAAGGCCAGGGACTTCGATCTGGTCCGGGAGGTCATCAAGATCCACACGGTCAAATACCGCATGCTGAAGGACCATATCGGATACGTCCTCGTCCGGGAGTTTTCGGAAAACACGGCACGGGATCTCGACGCAACCCTGAAGAAGCTCGACCGCAAGGGAATGCGCGCTCTCGTAATCGACCTCCGTAACAACCCTGGCGGTCTGCTGACAAGCGCGGTGGACGTCTCCTCGCTCTTCATTCCCGACAACAAGGTGGTTGTTTCGATGAAGGGGCGCCGTCAGGAGCGGGCCTTCCGATCTCATGGGGGAGAAGATTTTCCACGCGTTCCGGTCGTGATTCTTGTCAACACGGAAACCGCTTCTGCGGCGGAGATCGTCTCCGGAGCGCTTCAGGATTACCACCGCGCGACGATCGTCGGCACTCAGACATTCGGAAAGGGCTCGGTTCAGACGATTCTTCCTCTCTTTGACGGATCGGCTCTCCGCCTGACGACAGCTCGCTATTTCACCCCATCGGGCCGATCGATCCAGGACTACGGGATTACTCCTGACATCATCGTCAAGGAGAAAATTCCGAAAGGGGCCAGGCCCATTTCCGTTCCCCGCGAGGTGGATTTGAAGCATCATTTTCTCAATCCCGACGGGAAAGAACACCATGTGATCATTCCTCCCGCCAATATCCAGAAACACCTCGTCTATCCCATTCCCTCCGGGAAGGGTGACAATCAGCTGAATACCGCCATCCGGATCCTCAAGCGAAAGATGGAAGGCTGATCTCCGGGGGCTATCTTTTTGGCCCCCGCCTCCCTTCTTGTATTCTTTCCGGTTATTTCCTCGTTAAAAAAGACTTGCCAATTTCCTTTCCCTTTGCTATCCTTTTATCACTCAGTGGGTGTGAGTGCTAAAACCCGGTTTCAACATTGAAAATGGAGGTGTGTATGAAATTTAAGCCATTGAAGGATCGTGTTTTTGTGAGCTATGCGGAAGAGGTCGAAAAGACCCAGGGTGGGTTGTACATTCCTGACGCCGCAAAAGAGAAGCCTCAGAAAGGCAAGGTGGAGGAGATCGGTGAAGAGGTGAAGTCCCTGAAGAAGGGTGACACGATTCTCTTCGACAAGTATTCGGGGTCGAAGATCTCGATCGATGGGACGGATTACCTGATTCTGCGGGAAGAAGATATCCTGGGCGTTTTTGTTTCCTGATCAAGAGAGCGGGAAAGTCTGAAACGATCCATCAAATAAAATTAAATCATGAATTTTTCGGGAGGAAATGCGATGGCAAAACAGATGGT
>DAIBSV010000345.1 GCA_027415455.1 Nitrospirota bacterium
ACGGGTCTCGCCCGGACGGAGCCCCCCAAGGGGACCGCCGAAAACGGGAAGGGCGGCTCTGGGGGGTAGGATTGTCCGGACGGCCCTTGCGGCAAATTGGGAGGGGCGTCGATCGACGATTCGAAGGTTGAAATGAATGCGGGAAGGAACGGGGTGGAAGGGCTTCTTCCCCCCCGTTTCAGTCTGTCGAAGGAGAATGGACGGGCTATGAATTTCCAGGGGGGGGCAGGAGCCCCTTTTCTTCTTTTTCATTGCGGGACAGGCTCCAGGCTGACCCCCGCTGCGAAAGACTTTCTCGCGGGGATGATGGCGGAGATCGAACCCTATCTCCTGGAGGGCGAGGGAGCCCTTGAACTTGCGGTCCGATGCGTGGACCGCCTGGAAGACTCCGGGCTCTTCAATGCGGGGAAGGGTGCGATCTCCCAGTCGGATGGGGTCGTCCGCCGGGATGCGGGAGGAATGGACGGAAAAAGTCTGGATGCCCTGGGAATCAGCCAGGTTCGGGGGATCCCGTCCATGGCCCGCCTCGTGGCCTCACTCATGGGGCAGAGCGCCCATGTCCATCTGTCGGGAGCGATGGTCGAGCGATGGGCCGGGCGCCATGGTTGGACGCTGGACCTCCCGGAAGAGGAGCGCGATCCGACCCTTTGTTGGGAAAAATCCCCGGGGCTTGCGGGTGAGGGAACGGTCGGCTGCGTGGTCCGGGACCGACAGCGGGATCTTGCGGCCGTCACCTCGACGGGGGGGATCGGCCGGATGTGGCCAGGGCGGGTGGGAGACAGTCCGATCGTGGGAGGAGGATTCTACGCCGACAACGAGCGGGGGGCCATCTCCATGACCGGTGTGGGGGAGTCGATCCTGAAGGCCGGTGGGGGTGGAGCCCTCATTGCCCTCCTGGCGGGCGCCTCCGACGAGAATCGCGACCGGATCCTTTCGGAGTTCCTTGACCGCATCCGGACACGATTCAAAGGGGAAGCCGGATGTGTCGGGATAGACCGGGTGGGACGCCCCTTTGCCTCCCATTCCTCTCGTCACATGGTCCACGGCTTTCTTCGACAGGGACGCCATCATGTGAGCGACCAGGGATCAGGCTATGGGGATCTCTTCTGACCCGTTCCGGGAAAGGCGTTGTTTTGGGGCCGGCTGGGACTTTATAATGAAGAGAGCTGCGATTCGGTGTCTCTCCCGCAAGCGAGGGGCCCTGAGAAATTCATCATATTCCAGGAGACGACCCCATGCCCCATCCCTTTTTCGATTATGATCCCGCCGAAGATATTGATATTCCCTATGCCCAGCTGAAGACAGACGGTCCCGAATGTCCTTTTTGCGGAGAAGCGACCATGCTTGTCGACGGTGACTTCGTCTGCCTCGAGTGCAACGGGGGCTGGTATGGCCCTGAGGTGGGCTGACATACTCCGATTTGAGGCCGACAGGCTTGACTTGTCCTATATTCCTGCGTAACATCCATGGTCGTGAGGCCCCGGTTTCTTTCGGGGCCCTTTCCTTTGTGAAATTTCCGAAGAATCAAAACAATTTGCCCCCGTAGCTCAGGTGGACAGAGCAGAGGTTTCCTAAACCTTTGGCCGGGTGTTCAAATCACCCCGGGGGC
>DAIBSV010000346.1 GCA_027415455.1 Nitrospirota bacterium
GGGAGGCGTATTGAACGGCCCCTTTTTGAAGGCTTGCCACTTCCCGTTCATATCGATCCAAGGCTTCAGCCAGGATCGTTTTATCGGCTTCGGCCCAGGAAACGAAAATTCCCCGGGCCATTTCCGACTCGACAACGACCGCCCAGGCTTCGGCTTCGGCTCTGGAATTGAATGTTTTCCGCTGGACAGGATAGCCCTTGCGTTTTATCTGGCCCACCATTGCAGGTCGCCCCGATTGTCGATCGTCGCCACGGAAACACCTCCTGAAAGAGATCGTTGTCTTCGAGGTTCAGTGTTCCGAATTATTCAAAAAAATCGGGATAGGGGCGGCCCTCACGGACCGGTCCCCTCCCACACCACCACGGCAAGCGGGTCCGCACCGGGCGGTTCGAGAAGTTGAGGTTATGAGAGACGGGGCACACCCAAGCTGTCAAAGTAGGACGCCGTGAGAACCTTGTTGAGGAGCGACTGGCTCCGATACCACCAGCCTTTCCCTCCCTTTGCCGCATGAGCGGCCTCCTCGTGTGACGCACCCAAAGCCAGAACCTCGCGATAGACCGTGCAGCCTCGCTTCCAGTGCTTGAGTTGGACCGCTCGTAGTCGGTGGCGTATCCATGAGTCGAGGTCTTTGAACGTCCTCGGCGTTTCCGCCGGACGGAAGTAGGACTTCCATCCCGGCATGTAACGCCTCATCCGTTCGGCCACCTGTTCCAGGCTCCGTCCACCCGAGCGGCGGGTGATCTCCCTGATGCGGTCTTTGAAGGCTTTCAGCGCCTTGGGGGCCACTGCGGTCTTGACCGTTCCATGGGTCCATCGTCGAAAACAGAAACCAAGAAATTTCCGGCCAAAAGCCGGTCCCACGGCGGTTTTTGACTCGTTGACCTTCAGGTGGAGACCCGCATAAAGGCGTCTCAGTGATCTCAAAACGCGTTCGCCTGCCCTTCGACTTCGTACATAGATGTTGCAGTCGTCGGCAAATCGGGCAAACTTGTGTCCCCTTCGTTCCAGTTCCTTGTCCACCTCATCCAGCAACACGTTGGCCAGAAGCGGGGAAAGAGGAGACCCTTGAGGGGTTCCCTCCGACCGATCCAGCACCACCCCATTGGCCATGATGCCGGCTTGAAGATACCGGCGGATCAGCTTCAGGATCCTCTTGTCGGCGATCCTTTTCGCCAATCGGTCCATGAGTACGTCGTGGTTCACCCGGTCGAAGAATTTCTCGAGATCGATATCGACCACAATCTGATAGCCTTCCTCCACATAACGCTTGGCTTGCGCCACCGCATCATGGGCGCTCCGGCCCGGCCGAAATCCATAGCTGTACTCCGAGAACGTCGGGTCGATCAACGGTTGAAGAACTTGCAGCAGGCCCTGTTGGATCAGCCGATCTGCCACGGTCGGTATTCCCAGTTCCCGTATCCCTCCTCCCGGTTTCGGAATCTCCACGCGGCGAACCGCTTGCGGACGATACTGCCCGCTTTCGAGCTCCTCTCGGATCTTGGGCCATTGGGTCTTGAGCACCTCGGCGGTCCGTTCGATCGTCAATCCGTCTACTCCAGCGCTTCCCTTGTTGGCCTCGACGCGTTTCCACGCCAAAACCATGTTCTC
>DAIBSV010000347.1 GCA_027415455.1 Nitrospirota bacterium
GAAATTCCCGTTGATAAAGCCTCAAAGGCCCTTGGACGTTATCTCCGCCTTCATCCCCACAACATTGCCCAGAAGGTGGCGATCATCATCGAGCATTTCCGGGAAAAAGTTTTTCCCAAAATCGGAGGAAAAGCCAAAGCGATGGTCGTCCCCGACTCCCGAAAAGCGGCCGTCCGGTACAAAATCGCCTTCGACAAATACATCG
Organism: Nitrospirota bacterium; assembly: GCA_027415455.1. The sequence continues at coordinate 206 of DAIBSV010000347.1, forward strand.
CGGAACATGGGTACCGCGATTGTATGGCCTTGGTCGCTTTTTCCGGAAAAGTCTCCGATCCTGAAAGCGGATCCCTGGAATTTTCGGAAACCAACATGAATCCGGATCTTCGGGGACAGGATATACGGGATGCCTTTGAAATAGCCCCCTATTAATGAGGACACCCTAGGTTCTAAGATTAGAACTAGGAGGTGTGCCTATGTCCAGAGGTAGTGCTAACGACAAAGACGCCGTCGAAATTGTGGCAACCGTCCAGCATCGACGACGATGGTCGGTGTCGGAAAAGATCCGGATGGTGGAAGATACCGAACGTCCGGGAATGAGTGTGTCTTTTGTGGCCCGGCAGAATGGCATTGCCCCCAATCTTCTTTTCCGGTGGCGAAAGCTGGTCAAAGAAGGGGGGCTGTCTGCCCTGAAGGCCGACGAATCGGTCGTGGGAACCTCCGAAGCCAAGCAACTCAAGAACCGCATTCGGGAACTGGAACGGATCCTGGGTCGAAAGACCATGGAAGTGGAGATCCTCCAGGAGGCACTGGAGGTTGCCCACGAAAAAAAATGGATTGCGCGGAAGCCGTCCTTGCCCGAAAACGATTCCCAGTGAAGACGGTATGCCGCGCACTGAAAATTGCCCGGTCGAATCTTCTCCGTCGACGTCGATTGAATGAGAAAAAGCGCCCGGGTCCCTCTCCGAAAGACGATGCCGGACTTCTTCCCGCGTTGAGGGAAATTGTCGACCGGAGACCGACCTATGGGTACCGACGGATCCAGGCCGTTTTGAACCGAAGACGAAAGACCGATGGATTGCTGCCGGTCAATCACAAGCGGGTCTATCGGATCTTGAAGGGGAACAACCTTCTGTTGACCCGAGGAATATCCCGGCCGGAACGATCCCATGAAGGAATGGTGATCGCTCTTTCTCCCAACAGTCGCTGGTGCTCCGATGTCTTTGAGATTCCCTGTGACTCCGGAGAGCGGGTTCGGGTCGCTTTCAGTCTGGATGCCTGTGATCGGGAGATTTTGAGTTATGTGGCCACCACAGGAGGGATCGGAGGGGACAGCATCCGGGACCTGATACTCCAGAGTGTGGAATCCCGGTTCGGATCCATTGATCGGCTTCCCCATCCGATCGAATGGCTCTCCGATAATGGATCGTGCTATACCGCTCATGAAACCCGCCGTTTTGCCAAAGACCTGGGGTTCCGAGTCTGCCGAACCCCGATCCAGAGTCCGGAAAGCAACGGCATGGCGGAATCATTTGTGAAAACCTTCAAACGCGATTATGTGTCTCTTCATTCCTGTCCCGATGGGTTGACGGTCATGAAGCAGCTGTTCCACTGGTTCGAGGATTACAACGAGCACCATCCCCATAAGGGGTTGAAGATGCGGTCTCC
>DAIBSV010000348.1 GCA_027415455.1 Nitrospirota bacterium
CGATGGCCGCGTTCAGGGCGAGAAGATTGATCTGTTCGGCGATCCGGCTGATGGCCTCGGTGATCTGCTGGATCTCGGTCGACTTGGCATTCATGGATTCGGTGGCGGCGCGGAGGGTGGTCATGAGCGTGGTCTGGTTGTCGACAGTCCGGGAAAGATTGGACACGATGCTTCCTCCGCGGTGGACTTCCTGGTTGATTCCGTCAAATTCCCGCGAGATGTTGTCGAGCCTCTGCGTGATGGTCGAGACAGAATCGGAGATGCGGGACATCGAGTTCGTGAGGTGGGCCCCGCTCGACTCGGCCGTCTTGATTCCCCGGTTCAGGTTCTGTTCCCGGGTCACGTCCGAGAAGACGGTGACATAGGCCTGGGGGTGGCCCTCCTCGTCGGAAAGACTGAAGGACTGGGAAAAGATGAAGCGCTTCCCGATGGGAATGATGGCATTTGTGCGGACCTGGTCGGCCCCGATGGACCGGATGTCCCCGCGGACCTGGTCCGGGTCCCTATGAAACTGATGGATCGAAAGCCCTACCAGATTTTCAGGAAGGGAGCGGTGGGTGAAGGACTCGAGATCGGATCGCATGGCCTGGTAGAGGGATTGCATGGTATCGTTGGCGTAGAGGATCCGGTTCCCTTCGTTCCCCGAGCCCATCTCGGTGTCCGCGATGGCCAGACCCAGCCCCGGGAGCCGGTTCAAGGTGGTGAAAACCATCTTGAGAACGGAGCGGATGGTTGTGCTGACGGCCTGGATTTCGAGATAGGGGCTTTCGATCTTCTGGTCTCCCAGACGGAAGTGAAGGGCTTCCCTGGCCTGTTCTGCCAGGAGATGGAGCGGGTCCAGAAGGCCCGTCCGGACGTTTCTGGCGAGGCGCACGGTCATGAGAGCCGACAGGATCGCAAGAAGAAGGATGATCAGGCTGTTCCCGATGACGAGGGTCCGAATGTGGCCGGCTTCTCGGTCATACCGGAGCGACTCCCGGTCGAGGGCCTTCTTGGCCACGTTCTGGTCGAGGACGCGCACCAGATTCTGGACGCTGGCAAAGCCCTGCTGCTCAACCTTCTGTGAGGAGGTGTGGAAGAGGAGCGTCGAGAGGGCCCGCATCTGGATCAGATACATGCCGACCTCCTTTTTTTCTTCAAAGGTCAGGCCCTGGAGCCCGGTGATGCTTTTGGAAAGGGCATTGCCGGTTTTAATGAAGTCCCGGTAGAGGGCGGGGTCGGGCCGGAGAAAGTAGGTTCCGGCATCGGACTGGAGTCGCAGGAGGGCATTCCTGACGTTGCTGACCTGGGCCAGCTCACGGGAGGCCCGGGAGAGTTTCGTCAGGCTCGCCACGACCAGCACGAGGCCGGCGACGGTGACGAGGGCAACCAGAATGGCGATCACGACATTGGCCCGGGTTCTGAACTGTTTTCCTTCGAGGGGTGGCATCTTTTTCATTCCTGCTCCTGTTTCCGATCGGCTTTTTTGACTCAAGCAAAATCAATATGGCAAAAAAATTCGCTTTGGTCTTTAAATGTCAGGTGTGTCCACTGCTTTCTACCGAGTATTGTGTTTTTATTATATATTTATATTATGATATTTGT
>DAIBSV010000349.1 GCA_027415455.1 Nitrospirota bacterium
CGCTTCTTGATCCCTTCCCGCGATCGATCGAACTCGAGAGATCGGCGATATTGCGCACAATTCTCTGGAGGTCGATGATCGTCGGGTTGAGTTTCGCCATGATCTGCTCCATGGTCAATGGAGGTTCCGCCCTGAGACTGGCGTTGTTCTTGACTTCAGGGAGCCAGGGCGTTCCGATGCTGATCCGAAGCGAGACGTCGCCTGAAATGATTCCGGACTTCTTGATGGTCACGAAGGAGTCCTTGCGGATCATGTCCTGGTATTTGCTGAGGACCTTCATCGACACCTTGATCTGGTTCAGCTTTGTGAAATCAAGCCCGTCCACCTCTCCGACATCGAGCCCCGCGAGCCTGACTGGAGTCCCCGGAACGATTCCATAGGACTGGTCCAGGATGGTGTAGAGATGGAAGCGCCGGTCGAAGACATGCTGGTGGACCGCGATCTCGTAAAGACCGAAGATGAATCCGACGAGAGGGACCAGAAGAAAGAGTCCCGCCAGCTGTTCTATTTTTTTTTCCCCTGCCCGATGCACATAATGAAGTTTCATCCGACCTCACGAACGCCATCGGTCGTCAGGCGATAACGATGGCTGAAAAAGGATTGGTGGTCCATGCTCTTTCTTGTCAGCGCAAGAACGGTTATTTCTTTCTCCGATTCGATCCGGGTGAGCCGGTTCCAGAATGTCTCCACCCCTTCGTCGTCGAGACCCTCGAAGGGGTCGTCGAGAATCAGGAGATCCGGGTTGTTGATCAGAGAGCGGACGAACCCGACCTTCTTAATCTGGTCGAGATTCAGGGAAGACGGATAGAGATCGAGGATATTCCCGAGGCGAAACTCCTCCAGAAAGGGATCAAGAAGCGCCGTCACCCGCTCCAGGGACTCGAAATGCCCATAGCGGAGGGGAAGGGCGATATTCTGGAAGACCGTCAGATGGTGAAGAAGCACCCCCCTGTCCGGCAAAACGCCAATCTTTTTCCGGACATACGAGAGCAGGGGGGCAGAGGGTCCAGTCATGTCTCGCCCGAAGGCGGTGTATTCCCCTTCCCAGAGAGAGAGGAGACCGAGGATCGTCTTCACGATGGCCGATTTTCCGATCCCGCAGGATCCCGAAATGAGGACGTGCTCCCCACGGGAGACGCGAAGATTGAGGGCGGAAAAGAGAGGTCTCTCCGCCTCGTAGCCGATCCTGGCATCCTGGAAATCAAGCAATGTTTCCAAAAAAACCCGCTCCTCTCGCTGGTCAGGCCAGCGCGGAAAAGATGAGATAGATGCTGAGCATCACCACACACAGGGACAAGGAACTGACGAGAGCCAGGGTCGTCTCCCGGGGAACCTCGACGGGTGAGTTTTTAACCCGCAGGCCGTGATAGACGCTGACCGAGGCGATGATCGTCCCGTAGGCCAGGCCTTCGAGAACGGGAAGAACGAGGTCGGAGAGCTTGATGCTGGTCTCGATCATCCGGACGAGAGTGGCGATCGGCATCGAGAGGCCCATCAGGGCCATGGCGAACCCGCCTCCCATCGCAATCAGCCCGAAGTAGAAGGTCAAGGCAACATTGGAGACGACAATGCCCACG